>NZ_NKRG01000023.1 GCF_003351105.1 Thermosipho africanus Ob7 | reverse complement strand
ACCATGACTTATAGAAGTCACGGTTTCCTGCTTCAACCAGTGATGGCTCGTAGACCCTTTGCAGGTTCCGCCGCCAGAGCACTGTCCACAGGCGTAAATTCGGACGGTTCCCGCCCTACTCGTATTGTTAAGCCATATTTGGCTAAATTTTTTGCGGCATTTATATCTCTATCATGCTCTGCTTTGCATATTGGACAGACCCATTTTCTTATTTTCAAATCTTTAACTTCTTTATTAACATAGCCGCATACACTACAAGTTTGACTTGACGGGAAAAATCTATTTGCTTTGATTACTTCTATACCTAAATTTTTTGCTTTGTATGTTAGTATAGTTATGAATTTTCCCCATGATTGCATATGTATGTACTTTGAGAGTTTGGAGTTTTTCATCATACCGTTAATATTAATGTCTTCCACCACAATCTTGCTAACTTGGTTTTCGTTGACAATCTTGTGGGTTACTTTATGAATCCAATCGTTTTTGATATTTATTATTTTTTCATATGCTTTTGCAAGACGTAAACGGGTTTTTTCTCTGTTCTTTGACCCTTTTTGTTTCCTTGACAATTGTCTATGTAATCTCTTTAATTTTTACTCATATTTAGAAAGGTCAGGCAGACTATACTTTTCACCAGTACTCAAAGTAAGTGTATCTTTTATACCTAAGTCTATTCCTATTTTCTTCTTGTTCTTTCGTAGGATAAATACGAAATTTGTAAGTTACTAGCACGTTTATCTTCCCCTTGAGACTTTATATATTCTTTAAGTACTTCTAAAGGTGCTTCACCAACAGTTAATAGACAATAACTTTTAGACCAAAAAGCCGATTTCCAAAGCTTACTTTTTATTTGTGGAAATTTCTTTTTTACTAGTCTAGATGAAGTGCTTTTATATGCATTTATGAATTTAGATAGCTGTGAATTTGGCTGTGCAGAAAACAGCACATGAATATGGTCTTTATCATGATTCCACTCTTGTAATTTAATACCATATTTCTCGCCAATATATTCAAAAATTTTCTTCAAAAAGTCAGATATATTATCATCAATTACAGAACGTCTGTATTTCGTTACAAGAACAAGATGGTAATTCAATTTGAACACTGAATGGTTATTAGATTCAAGAAACATTTTTTCACATCTATATTATATATTAACACCGATTTTATAGCATATTATGCACAAATATGCA
>NZ_NKRG01000022.1 GCF_003351105.1 Thermosipho africanus Ob7 | reverse complement strand
GCGGCCTGACCCCATAATATTGGAGAATAAATAAGGAAAACTCATTTTTTCACACAAACAATAAAATCGTTAAATTTAATTGATTTAATTTCATTTGATTCATTATTTGTATTAGAAAAAAGATTAAACACAAACTCGGGAGTAAAATAATTCAAAGAACCGTGAGGTCTTAAATTATTATAAAAATAAATGTATGAAATATAATAATTATAGACATCATCAATATAATCAAATTCATTAGATTCAACAAATTCATGTTGAACACTAGAATGAAAAGATTCAATATAAGCTTGAGAGTTAGGATTATTCTTGTATCCAAATTCATGAATAATGTTTAATTCTTCCATAAAAGCAGCAGTAATTTTAGCTTTAAATTGTGGCCCGTTGTCAGTTCTGATAATAAGATTATTAGGAATAGTGCCTCTAAATTCAATAGATTTTCTAACGGTAGAAATAAAATCTTTAGCTTTAATAGAATTGCCAATATACACACCAACAATGGATCTATCAAAAGCATCGATTATGCTAAGAATAGGAATATAACCATCATATTTAGTAGGAATAAACTTAATATCAGATTCCCAATATTGATTAGGTCTAGTAATATCATGATTTTTAGGTCTTTTTCTTGGATGTTTAGGATGACGATGATAATATCTAACAAGATTTAATTCTTTTCTTAATCTGTGAATCTTTTTGTGATTAATGATAATATTAAACTTTTGTCTGAATATAGCAGATAATTTCTTAGAGCCAAGAGTTTTGTAAAAGAACTCAGGATTAGACGGATTATCAACAGATAATAATTCAATCAATAATTGTTTAATATAATCATCAGGAACTTTTTTACCATCATTAGTAAAAGAATAGCCTTTAAAGGAAGACTTTCTATTTCTTTTAACAACAAAAAATAATCTAGTATTGTAATGAAAACTACTAGAACTAACATTATAATAACCTAATAAAAAGGTAGTAGAAACACCAAAATTTCTATATTTAAAAATAAGTAAAAAATCACCAATAAAAGTTACTTCTTTTTCTGACTGTGAATTAAAAGTTAATCTCATCTTCTTGCATTTTAATAAGTAATTCTTTTTCAAGAAGAAGACGTTCATAATATTCAAGTCTTTTCTTTAAAGAAGCAGAATCATTGGACTTATTAGAATCATTTCTAATAATACCAGCAGATTCATAAATAAAAGGAGGAACCTTAGAAATATCAGAAATAATAGATTTAGGTCTTCCTTTTTTAGAATTGAAGACATTATCGTCATAACCAGATTCCTCATATATTTTAACCCAT
>NZ_NKRG01000021.1 GCF_003351105.1 Thermosipho africanus Ob7 | reverse complement strand
AGAAGAATCAATAGTATATTCTTCCCAATCACATCCAGGTACATGTACAGAAGTTGCATCGGCAAAAATAAATAAAGCAAATAAACTTAATAAAGTAATTAACATCTTTCTCATAGTTTCCCCTCCTTAGTTTTTGTGGTTACCAACTTACTGTAGGATTAAATGTGAACCTTACTGGTAAATGATATACACCAGCAGGTGTTTCATATGGTCCAGGATCAGAAGTTACAGTGTTTATTGTGAATAAAATTGAACCTTGGCTGACAAGTGGTAGATTTACAGGTATTGTAGTATCTGTACCCATTCTTGTTAAATCTCCCATGTTATAATTAAATTGAAAATAACTATCTTGATTAGATACTGCATCGATCGATTTTACAAAGAAATATATTGATATGTTTTCTAATATTTCTAAAAATTCATTTCTAAAATATGGATCAGGAAAATCTACTGAAACTTGAACATCTGCGTTTGAAAAGTATTCAACAGACAAAAGTACAAAACCGTCATCAAAATATTGATCATTTGTTTCTTTATCACAGATATGGTAAGGAGTTGCATCCCACGTTAAGTCTATCCATTGATGAACTCTAACGTCTATGGTATTACTTAACTCAGTAGTGGTAGAAGTACATCCAGAAACATGAATAGAATTATCTTGAGTAGTTGCAAGTAAGCTTATTGCTAACAAACTTAACATAAATATTATGATCTTTTTCAAAATATTCTCCTCCTTTCACTGATATTTCACCACTTTACAATTGGATAGAATTTAAATTCAATTGGTATAGTATACTTTCCAGCGGGTATAGTTTTAGATTTTTTGCTATTTTTAAAGAAAAATTTAACTATTCCATTGTTTGAAAGTGGTGTAAGAACGTAATTGTCTGAACTATAACATTTGCTGCCAGTGTACCAAAAATTTGCTGTTGGAAAATTGTTGATGTAGGATTTAACTGATACAAATATAAAATTATCAATTATTGTTTTTGGATAAGAAATTACTAAAAATACTAAGTAGTTTGATGAATAGTTCATTTTAAGAAGTAGACTATTTTGGCAGTTATTTTCTTCGTATGTATTGCACAGATTATATTCGAAAGTTTTAATGTTAGTATTTATTTCTGGAGGAACTTTTATGTTGACTTTTCCTATAATATGGTTATTTGAAAATGAAAGTAATGAAACAAAAATAAGTAGTAGAATTTGTATTTTCATGATAACTCCTTTCTTTTAAGGAGAAAGTAGCATTTTAAGAATCCAAGTAGTCAAAGTTTAAACTACTTGGATATGTTTTAGTTATCTCTAGAAAGAAACGGTAGGAACGAAAGTAAGGCTAAGAACTACAGGGTAATCGCCAGCAGGTAAATCAGGATCGATACTATTAATGGTAAAGCCTATGAGGT
>NZ_NKRG01000020.1 GCF_003351105.1 Thermosipho africanus Ob7 | reverse complement strand
ATGAGGTGAAAATGTGAAAGGTCTACCCATTGGTCTTCAAGACTTTTCTGATATTGTGAGCAACAATATGATTTATGTTGATAAAACTAAATTTATATATGACCTTGCTTCTTCCGGCAATAAATACTTCTTTGTCTCTAGGCCAAGAAGGTTTGGTAAAAGCCTTACTCTCAGCGTTTTTGAAAACCTTTTTAAAGGCAACAAAGAATTATTCAAAGATACTTGGATTTATGATAAATGGGACTTTAGTCAAACCTTTCCCGTTGTTAGAATCAACCTTGTTGATGTTAACACTGAATCTATAGAAAACTTCTATGCCGACCTTTCTGATTTACTATTTTTTATCTCTCAAGAAAATGATATTTTTCTTGAGAGTAAAACACTAAATGGTAAATTTAGAGAGCTCATTATTAAACTTTCTAGAAAATTCAACAAAAAGGTTGTTGTACTTGTAGATGAATATGAAAAACCTGTTTTGGATAACATTACAAACAAAGACATGGCAAAAAAATTGAGAGGGATTTTAAGAAACTTTTATGCAGTTTTAAAGGCTCAAGATGAAAACTTACGTTTTGTTTTTCTTACCGGTATTACAAAATTTACTAAAACTGGTATTTTTTCATCCTTAAATAACATTAATGATATATCCCTTGACAAGCAATTTTCAACCATGTTTGGTTATACTCAAGAGGAACTTGAAAGCTATTTTAAAGAGTATATAGATGTTACATCAAAAGAGTTAAATATAGAAAAAAGTATATTACTTGATGAAATTAAAAAGTACTATAACGGTTTTTCATTCGATGGAGATAAATTTGTATATAATCCTTTTTCTATACTCCAATTTTTTCAAAAAAAGGAGTTTAAAAACTTCTGGTTTGAAAGCGGCTCTCCATTTTTTCTGTATCAATACCTAAAAGAAAAAAAGGTCACATACAAAGATTTAACAAGTTATCCCGTAAGCGAACTAGATTTCTCAAGTCATGAAATTGAAGATGCTCCTCCCAACATCTTTTTTGCACAAGCTGGGTACTTAACCTTTAAAAAAAGAATATACTATGGTTTTGAATATGAATATATACTCGACTTTCCAAATCTAGAAGTTAAAAACGGATTTTCAAAACTACTTCTTGAAGCAAGTTATGATATCCCCAGAAATTACATAAAAGAAGCTGACAGAAATATATATCTAGCATTTTCAAACAACAATATTGATATGGCATTTGATGAAATAAAAAGGATCATATCATCTGTGCCATACAACTTACACAAAAAAGAAGAAAGTTACTATCACTCTCTAATATATACGATACTTGCATCAAGTGGTTTGAACGTAAAAGCAGAAGAGGCAAGTAGTACTGGAAAAAGTGATATTGTAATAGAATTTAACAATAGAGTGTATATAATAGAAATTAAAATGGATAAATCTGCAAAAAGTGCGTTAAAACAAATAAAAGAAAAAGGATATTTTAGCAAATACACTCAAAAAAAGATTATTTTGATTGGTTTAAATGTAAACTCTGAAAAAAGAAATATTGACGAATTGTTAATTGATGAGGTGAAAATGTGAAAGGTCTACCCATTGGTCTTCAAGACTTTTCTGATATTATCAATAACAATATGATTTATGTTGATAAAACTAAGTTTATATATGACCTTGCTTCTTCTGGCAATAAATACTTCTTTGTCTCTAGGCCAAGAAGGTTTGGTAAAAGCCTTACTCTCAGT
>NZ_NKRG01000019.1 GCF_003351105.1 Thermosipho africanus Ob7 | reverse complement strand
AACAAACGTGGTAAATTAGAAGACGCGTTGGGAGAGGGGTCATTGAAAAATGGATAGCAGTCCTGGAGAAGAAGAGTCAGAGGAAAATCTGAAATGGGTGTTGAATAGACATTCATGGAGGGTTTGATCCTGGCTCAGGGTGAACGCTGGCGGCGTGCCTTACACATGCAAGTCGAGCGAAGCTGCTGGTGGAATCCTTTCGGGGAGGAAGCCAGTAGACTGAGCGGCGGACGGGTGAGTAACGCGTAGGTGACCTACCCCTCAGAGGGGGATAACTGGGGGAAACCTCAGCTAATACCCCATACGTTCCTACCTATAAGCAGGTAGGAAGAAAGGGAGCAATAGCTCTGCTGAGGGAGGGGCCTGCGACCCATCAGGTAGTTGGTGAGGTAACGGCTCACCAAGCCTACGACGGGTAGCCGGTCTGAGAGGATGGCCGGCCACAAGGGCACTGAGACACGGGCCCTACTCCTACGGGAGGCAGCAGTGGGGGATTTTGGACAATGGGCGAAAGCCTGATCCAGCGACGCCGCGTGCGGGACGAAGCCCTTCGGGGTGTAAACCGCTGTGGTGGGAGACGAATAAGGTGAGGAGTGGAAAGCCTCACTGATGACGGTATCCCACTAGAAAGCCCCGGCTAACTACGTGCCAGCAGCCGCGGTAATACGTAGGGGGCGAGCGTTACCCGGATTTACTGGGCGTAAAGGGGGCGTAGGCGGCCGTGAAAGTCCGGTGTGAAAACTCACGGCTCAACCGTGGGACTGCGCTGGAAACTACACGGCTTGAGGACGGTAGAGGGAGACGGAACTGCTGGTGTAGGGGTGAAATCCGTAGATATCAGCAGGAACGCCGGTGGAGAAGTCGGTCTCCTGGGCCGTTCCTGACGCTGAGGCCCGAAAGCTAGGGGAGCAAACCGGATTAGATACCCGGGTAGTCCTAGCCGTAAACGATGCCCACTAGGTGTGGGGGAGTAATTCCTCCGTGCTGAAGCTAACGCGATAAGTGGGCCGCCTGGGGAGTATGCCCGCAAGGGTGAAACTCAAAGGAATTGACGGGACCCCGCACAAGCGGTGGAGCGTGTGGTTTAATTGGACGCTAAGCCAAGAACCTTACCAGGGCTTGACATGCTGGTGGTACTGACCCGAAAGGGGAGGGACCTGTGGCGTTAGTCACGGGAGCCAGCACAGGTGGTGCACGGTCGTCGTCAGCTCGTGCCGTGAGGTGTTGGGTTAAGTCCCGCAACGAGCGCAACCCCTGCCCTTAGTTGCCAGCGGTTCGGCCGGGCACTCTAAGGGGACTGCCGGCGACGAGCCGGAGGAAGGAGGGGATGACGTCAGATACTCGTGCCCCTTATGCCCTGGGCGACACACGCGCTACAATGGGTGGGACAGCGGGAAGCGAGCCAGCGATGGTGAGCGAAGCCCTTAAACCCACCCTCAGTTCGGATTGCAGGCTGAAACCCGCCTGCATGAAGCCGGAATCGCTAGTAATCGCGGATCAGCCACGCCGCGGTGAATACGTTCCCGGGGTTTGTACACACCGCCCGTCACGCCACCCGAGTTGGCAGCGCCCGAAGATGGGTACTCCAACCGAAAGGGGGAGGCCTATTGAGGGCGAGGCTGGCGAGGGGGGCGAAGTCGTAACAAGGTAGGTGTACCGGAAGGTGCGCCTGGATCACCTCCTTTCTAAGGAGTAAAAAAATAATCAGGACTGCTATCCATTTTTGAGTGGC
>NZ_NKRG01000018.1 GCF_003351105.1 Thermosipho africanus Ob7 | reverse complement strand
TTCTTACCTTTCTTTTAAAAATGTCTCACAAGGTGCTCAAAAAATTAATCACCTTGTTTTAACTTCCATCTCAAAGGACATCCAAGCTGGCCTTAAAACTATCATTGACCCTCTTTATAAATATGCTACTGGTGGCTCTCTTGCTCCTTATTTAATGAATTCAACAACAGATCTTGGAAAAAAGCAAATTTCTTGGGGGGTAAGGAACGCTAAGAACTCTCTTAAAAAGGAAGGCTATCTAGGGACATACCTAATATTAAGTGACGGTACAACCTTTGATGATACAGGAGAAATCACACCTGATATTAGTGATAAATTTAGAGAAGTTATTGATTCTGTTCTTTCTGGTGAAAAAGAATATGATATCTTTATTCCTTTCGAATTTGATTCTACTTATACCATCGCCGTTATTGCTCCTGTTAAAGATTTCAGCGGCAATGTCCAAGCTGCTTTAATTGGCTTTTATCCTCAAGCTTTCCTTCAAGAGCTGTTAAATAATATCCATCAAGAAGATGTTTCTGCTTCTTTAGCTATTTTATATGACACTCTTGTTGTCGCTCATTCTAATGAAAATTTAGTAAACAAATTGGATATTTCAAAAGATGAAAGTTTAAAAGACCTTTACAACGCACTTTCTAAAGATACTGGTAGTGTTATATACAAATACAATGGAAGTAAAAAATTTGCAAGTTTTACTAAAATTGATGATCTCCCACTAAAAGTTATGACAATTCTTGACTATGGAAAACTAATTTCCGATGCAATGAGAATAATCAATCTTGGAATACTAACTGGTATAATAATAGCAATACTTGCAGGGATAATTGCATACTTTGTATCAAAATCCATCTCAAGACCAATAATAGAAATAAGTCAAATTGCAGAAAAAGTTGCAAACAGAGATTTAACAGTAGAAATACAAACAAAAGATGGAAAAGATGAAATAAGTCAACTTACGAATGCATTTAAAATATTGGTAGATAACTTTAAACAAACAGTAGGAGAAGTAATGAAACTAAATGCCCAAGTATATTCAGTATCACAACTGCTTGATGAAATGGTAAAAAAGGCAGAAAAATCATCAAGAGAAGCAGAAGAAACAGTGAAAAAGGCAACACTTGAGATACAAGATGTAGCAGCAGCAACGGAAGAAGCAAATAGTGGAATGGAAGAAATAGCATCAGGAGCACAAAATATAGCAAACTATTCAGAACAGCTTGCACATAGTGCAGAAGAAATGAAAGAAATGGCAGTTGAATCATCACAAAGAATAAATGAATTAAAACAAGTAATAATTAACGTAAATGAAAGTATGAAAGAAACAACAAAATCAGTAGAAGAAATGGAAAGCTCATCAAATATGATAGAAGAGATAGTAGGAACAATCTCAAGTATAGCAGAACAAACAAATCTTTTAGCCTTAAATGCAGCAATAGAAGCAGCAAGAGCAGGAGAAGCAGGAAAAGGATTTGCAGTAGTTGCAGATGAAATAAGAAAACTTGCAGAAGAAAGTAAAAACGCAACACAAAAGATATCAGAAATACTAACAACGATAAAGGATCAAGCATTTAATGTAGCAAAATACACAGAAGAAGTAAATAAAAAGATAGGAACATCAGTAGAATCAGCGGAGAAAGTAACAGAATCCATAGAAACATTGCTTGAAAGGATAGAAAACATCTCAACAATGACAAATGATTTGGCAGCAACAAGTGAAGAGCAAAGTGGAGCATCAGAAGAAGTAAGTGCAGCAATAGATAGAGTAACAAGAACGTTAGATGAGGTAGAAAATGAAATAAAACAAATGGCAATGGATGTTGAAGAACAAGCAAAACAGGCAAGTGAAGTAAAAACTTACTCTGACGACTTAAATGTTGCTGTATCTTCTTTGAATGAATACCTTTCTAAGTTTAAAATATAA
>NZ_NKRG01000017.1 GCF_003351105.1 Thermosipho africanus Ob7 | reverse complement strand
GGGTCATTGAAAAATGCATAGGGTAAGAGATAGAGGTGAAGGTGATAAGGGCACGCAGTGGATGCCTAGGCGGCAGGAGGCGAAGAAGGGCGTGGCAAGCTGCGAAAAGCCCGGGGGAGCTGCAAGCGAGCGATGATCCCGGGATTCCCGAATGGGGCAACCTGGGTAGCCGTTGAGGCTACTCGCCCGCAAGGGTGCGAACCGGGGGAAGTGAAACATCTCAGTACCCCGAGGAAAAGAAATCAAACGAGATTCCCTGAGTAGAGGCGATCGAAAGGGGAGGAGCCTAAACCAACGTGTAATACACGTTGGGGTTGTGGGACAAGTCCGGGCGAAAGCCGGGAAGTTACAAATCCTTACTCTAGCCGAATGGTCTGGGAAGGCCAACCGGAGAGGGTGAAAGTCCCGTAGGCGAAAGGGTAAGGACTTCCTGGGGCTTGATCCCGAGTACCACGGGACACGAGGAATCCCGTGGGAATCAGGGGGGACCACCCTCCAAGGCTAAATACTCCCTGCCGACCGATAGCGCAACCAGTACCGTGAGGGAAAGGTGAAAAGCACCCCGGAAGGGGAGTGAAAGAGACCTGAAACTGCGTGCCTACAAGAAGTCGGAGCCTGCTTAAGCGGGTGACGGCGTGCCTTTTGATTAATGAGCCTGGGAGTTGTCGTATCTGGCGAGGTTAAGCCGGTAGAGGTGGAGCCGAAGCGAAAGCGAGTCCGAAAAGGGCGGTAAGTCAGATGCGGCAGGCCCGAAGCCGGGTGAGCTACCCATGGCCAGGGTGAAGGTAGGGTAAAACCTACTGGAGGCCCGAACCGGTGGATCGTGAGACATCCTCGGATGAGCTGTGGGTAGGAGTGAAAAGCTAACCGAACCCGGTGATAGCTGGTTCTCCCCGAAATGCATTTAGGTGCAGCCTCGAGAGGTCTGTACTGGGGGTAGAGCACTGATAGGGCTAGGGGGGCGACCTCCAACCCCTGTCAAACTCCGAATCCCGGTACACAAATCTCGGGAGTGAGCCTGTGGGGGATAAGCTCCACAGACGAGAGGGGAACAACCCAGACCGTCGGCTAAGGGCCCGGAGAGATGGCTAAGTGTGGAAGGATGTTGTGCGTCTTAGACAACCGGGATGTTGGCTTAGAAGCAGCCATCATTTAAAGAGTGCGTAACAGCTCACCGGTCGAGACGCACAGCGCCGAAAATGTAACGGGGCTGAAGCCATCCCCCGAAGCCGCGGATCAGCCGTAAGGCTGGTGGTAGGGGAGCGTTCCGCAGTAGGGTGAAGGCAGACTCGCGAGAGCTGCTGGACGAGGCGGAAGTGAGAATCCAGGCATGAGTAAGCGAGAGGAGAGTGAGAATCTCTCCCCCCGAAAGCCTAAGGGTACCTGGGGAAGGGTCGTCCGCCCAGGGTTAGTCGGGACCTAAGGTGAACCCGAGAGGGGTAGCCGATGGGAAACCGGTTAATATTCCGGTACCACCTGTATATCAACAGTATGGGGGGTGACGCAGGAGGGTAGGCGCCGAGGTCAAGTGGCAAGGCCTTCCAAGCGGTTAGGCGAAGAGGCTGGTAGGCAAATCCGCCAGCTGAGCTGAGCCGTGAAGGGGAGGACCGAATGGTCCAACGGAGCTGATCCCACACTGCCGAGAAAAACCTCGCATACTGATATACAGGTGCCCGTTCCGCAAACCGACACAGGTAGGCGGGCTGAGAAAGCTAAGGGGAGCGGGTTAACCCTTGCCAAGGAACTCGGCAAATTGACCCCGTAACTTCGGGAGAAGGGGTGCCGCGGTAGGTTGAACCCAGGGGAAAGGGCAACCTGGAAACTGGGGGAGGCCGAGGCGGTTGCAGTGACAAGGCCCTGGCGACTGTTTACCAAAAACACAGGTCTCTGCGAACTCGTAAGAGGAAGTATAGGGACTGACGCCTGCCCAGTGCCGGAAGGTTAAGGGGAGGTGTGAAAGCACCGAACCGAAGCCCCGGTAAACGGCGGCCGTAACTATAACGGTCCTAAGGTAGCGAAATTCCTTGTCGGGTAAGTTCCGACCTGCATGAATGGCGTAACGACTGGGGCACTGTCTCGGCAGGGGACCCGGCGAAATTTCAATCTGGGTGAAGATGCCCAGTACCCGCAGCTAGACGGAAAGACCCCGTGGAGCTTTACTGCAGCCTGGTATTGGGCTTTGGTGCATCGTGTACAGGATAGGTGGGAGGCGAAGAACCCGGCTCGCCAGGGTCGGGGGAGCCGTCGGTGGGATACCACCCTCGGTGTACCGGAGTTCTAACCTTAGACTGTGAAGAGCAGTCGAGGGACAGTGCCAGGTGGGTAGTTTGACTGGGGCGGTCGCCTCCTAAAGAGTAACGGAGGCGCGCAAAGCTCGGCTCAGGTGGGTTGGAAATCCACCGAAGAGTGCAAGGGCATAAGCCGGGCTGACTGCGAGACCGACGGGTCGAGCAGAGGGGAAACCCGGTCCTAGTGACCCGGCGACTCCGAGTGGAAGGGTCGTCGATCAACGGACAAAAGTTACCCCGGGGATAACAGGCTAGTCTTGCCCGAGAGTTCACATCGACGGCAAGGATCGGCACCTCGATGTCGGCTCATCCCATCCTGGGGCTGAAGCAGGTCCCAAGGGTTAGGCTGTTCGCCTATTAAAGGGGTACGTGAGCTGGGTTCAGACCGTCGTGAGACAGGTCGGTCCCTATCTGCTGCGGGCGTAGGAGGTTTGAGGGGGCTCGCCCATTGTACGAGAGGACCTGGGTGAGGGAGCCACTGGTGTACCGGCTGTCCTGCCAAGGGCATACGCCGGGTAGCTACGCTCCTAAGTGATAACCGCTGAAAGCATCTAAGCGGGAAACACGCCCCAAGATGAGACCTCCCATCCCGATAAGGGAGTAAGGCCGGTTCGAGAAGAGGACCTTGATAGGCCGGTGGTAGAAGCGCAGCAATGCGTGGAGCCAACCGGTACTAATCGGCCGAGGCCTTCACCTCTATCAACCCTATGCATTTTTGAGTGACCCAGTTTTCCCGGGTGCCGATACCAAGGCGGGAACCACCCGGTCCCATCCCGAACCCGGCCGTTAAGCCGCCTTGGGCCGATGGTAGTAAGGGGTTCGCCCCTTGCGAGAGTAGGTAGTGCCCGGGATTT
>NZ_NKRG01000016.1 GCF_003351105.1 Thermosipho africanus Ob7 | reverse complement strand
TTCAAGTCTTTTCTTTAAAGAAGCAGAATCATTGGACTTATTAGAATCATTTCTAATAATACCAGCAGATTCATAAATAAAAGGAGGAACCTTAGAAATATCAGAAATAATAGATTTAGGTCTTCCTTTTTTAGAATTGAAGACATTATCGTCATAACCAGATTCCTCATATATTTTAACCCATTTGTGTATAGTATAAGATGAAGGAATCATATAGCAACATCAGATAAAGACATATCAGAATTAAGATATTCTTTAACAACTTGAAGTAACCGAGAATACTTATTTCTATTTTTCATATAAAACACCCCTTTCACTTTAATGATATCATTTTCTTATTTTTTCTCCAAATTTTCTATGGGGTGATTACGCAATTTCTTCTTTTAATTCATCAAATTTTTCATCTATTTCTGCAGATAATAATTTTATTTGCTTATTAAGTTCATTATTAAAATTCTTTTGTATTTCCTTTATTTCTTTTATTTTCTCTTCCTTATCATCATAATCAAACGCTTGGTTTAATAATTTAAAGAAATAGTCTATAATATTCAATAATACAATTTTAAATATATCCCACATAATTTAAACCTCCTTTAATTAAACCGGGCCAAAAGCCCGGTTATACTTTAGTTGATTAAATCAAATAATTCATTTGATGTTGTATCTACAATAGTTGCATTATCTTTTTCATATCCTGCTGGTACTAATACTCCTATAAATGAATCCATAGCGCTTTGTACTTCTGTTGAGGTTAAATCTACTCTTGGATCATTTAAATATATTGTCTTTCTCTTTCCATCTACTGTATTTACAAATGTCATTCTTAATTTCTTTGCCATACTAACACCTCCATTATTTTTTATTATTATTTTTTAAATCTTATTATATTAATTACTTATACATTAAGCTTGTAATTCATAGTTTTCTATTTTTTCAATTTCTACTAATGATTTTTCAGATAATGATGCATAATTTAATGCAGCAGTATATACTTGATCATCAGTTGCACCTGCTATAATTGAAAACGCTTTCCTTTTAATAATTTGTTTTCCATCTAAATCTAAACCATAATCAAAAGAAATTCTAACTTTATCACCTAAATTAATTTTTGTTGCCATACTTTCATCTCCTTTCTTTCTTTATTTTCAATTTTTTATTTTTCTTCTCTGTCAGCGCTGACGATTGTATTATAAAATATTATTTTTGAATGGGAATAATACTCGAATTATTACCAAATTTCGTTACTGAATTGTGATATAATAAAATTGATTTCAAAATACAAATTGAAGTATATGACAATAAAATGCATATATTATAGTTAATATAAATATATTTCTAAATACGTTGTATTTAGAAATATATAATTAGGTATATAATATATGAAATATTATATTTGATTATTAATATATAATAAGTAAGATAATAGAAAATTCGGAGGTGTGGTTATGAGAAAAGCTATTATAGTTATTATTATGATAATTTTTTCCTTATTTGCTTTTGGTTTTAATTTGGATATAGGAAATAATATTTCTATTTCAAAGAATATATGGGAAGTTGGCGAAGGTTCAAATATAGGATTATACTTAAGTTATCCTTTGGATTTTTCTGATGTTTATTTACCAGGTATTGGAATAAATTATAATGATAAGAATGAATTTTTTACATATCAAAAGGTATTTTTTAAGAAAATAAAAATGAAAGCAGGAGAAAGATATTTTAATTTAAATATTGGATATGAAAATAACTCTATATTATTATCATCAGAAATAAAAAAATATAATAATGATTTAATATCAAAAAGTTTTTCATATTCATATACCTCTGTATTTAAAGGAGGTAGTGAAAAAAAGAAAATAAGCCTTGATAAATATTTAATTCCAACTGTATTAAAAGCATCTATTTTTTCTACATCATATGATAATTCTGGAATTGGTAATAGTATTTCAAATTATGGTATTCAATTACAAAGATACTTTACAATACCTGTTATTGTAGGAATTTCAGATTTAGGATATTCATTATCTATTCCAATTGAAATAATGGATGATAAATATATTTCTGGATATTTTGCATATGGAGTATTATATAATGGAGAATACTATCCAGAATTCAGTTTTCAAACACCATTTAGTGTGAATAAAAAAGATTATTATTTAGGAATACAATTAAAGATGAGTGCAGAGTCTGATGTGATGTTTTACTTATCAAAGATAGATATAAATAATCCATTTACAATAATTATTACAAATAATAGCGGTAGTTTTTTTGGATCTTTTCCAATTTCTTTTTAGATTGATCTAAAATGTTATAATAAATATTAATTAAAAAAAAATTATATAATTGAATACTTTGAAATTAAACCGGGTTGATCCCGGTTTTTATTATTTAATTAAATCATATAGTTTGTTGCTGGAGTAAAAAGTAGAATGTAAATAATCAAAGTATTATTGAAATTTGAATTGTGATATAATTTAGTTATGGAGGTGGATTTGATGAAAAAATTGCCGATAGGTATACAAGATTATAAGGAAATAATTGAAGGTAATTATATATATGTAGATAAAACAAAATATATTTTTGATTTAATAGATAATGGAAAGTATTATTTTCTATCTCGACCAAGAAGATTTGGAAAGAGTTTAACGATATCGACATTATATTATATATTTAAAGGAGAAAAAGAATTATTTAAAGATACATATATATATGACAAATTGAATTTCAAAGAATATCCTATTATAAGATTAAATATATTATTAGCTGCTACAGATAATGAAGAGAGATTTAAAAAGAGTTTGACAAACTTAATAAAACAAGAAGGTCAAAGAAATAATGTAGAAATATTGGAAGAAGATTATAAATTTGCATTTGATGAATTAATAATAAAACTTTCCAAAAAAGGAAAAGTAGTAATATTAGTAGATGAATACGAAAAACCAATATTGGATAATATAAATAATAAAGAAAAAGCAGAAAAATATAGAGAAATATTAAGAGATTTCTATGTAACAATCAAATCCAGAGATGAATACATAAAATTCGTATTTATCACAGGAATAACGAAATTTACAAAAACAGGAGTATTTTCTGCATTAAATAATTTAAATGACATTTCCTTAAACAGAAAATACTCTCAAATGTTAGGTTATACACAAGAAGAATTAGAATATTATTTCAATGAACATGTAGAAGAGACTGCAAAAGAAATGGGAATAAGTAAAGAAGAATTATTAAAAGAAATAAAAACATATTATAATGGATTCTCATTTGATGGGGAACGTTTTGTATATAATCCATTTTCAGTATTAAGATTCTTTGATGAAAGGAAATTTCAGAACTATTGGTTTGAAAGTGGATCACCATCATTTATATATGAATATGTAAAAGGAAGAAAAATAGAGTACGAAGATTTAGTAAAATACACAGTAGATTCATTAGACTTTACAACAAGAGAAATAGAAGATGCAAATGCAAATATATTCTTTGCACAAGCAGGATATTTAACCTTTAAAGGAATTAAAAAATATGGAATAACAGAAAAATATATATTAGACTATCCAAATCTTGAAGTAAAAAATAGTTTTTCAAAATTAATATTAGAAGCAAATTATAGTTTAAATGAAGAAACATATGAAAAAATATATGAAATATATGAACTAGTAGAAGAAAATAATATAGAGGGATTAATAGAAGAAATAAAAAGAATAATAAGTGCAATTCCGTATAATTTACATCAAAATAGAGAAAGTTATTATCATTCATTAATATATACAATATTAGCCTCAGCAGGATTAAATGTAACAGCGGAAGAATTAACAAATCTTGGAAGAATAGATTTAGTATTAGAACATAATGACAAAATATACTTATTTGAAATAAAATTAGACAAAAGCGCTAAAGAAGCAATTGAACAAATAAAAGAAAAGAAATATTATGAAAAATATAAAAATTATGAAGTTTATATTATTGGAGTAAATATCAATTCAGAAAAAAGAAATATTGATGAATATATTATAGAAAAAATATAAATATTTTAATTGATATGGACATGTGATAGAGTTTTGTGCCAAATTGAAGATTTGGAGGTGGAACCGATGAAAAAATTACCAATAGGACGAAGCG
>NZ_NKRG01000015.1 GCF_003351105.1 Thermosipho africanus Ob7 | reverse complement strand
TCTGAAAAATTTTTCATTTAACTCCAAAAATAAAATATACACATGATAATTTTTTCTAAAAAAAAAATGGACATACCGTCTGGTATGTCCAATTATTTTTTTGTATTTGGAATTTGATTGTACACCTTTCCACCTAAGGATCTATACACGCTCATGCTTAAATCCTTTAGATCGTTTTTGGCAGCTATCTTGGAATACTCATACAACATATTTTCTCTAAACCACTTTTCACCAAAACTTTCTGGAATTAAAGAAGATTTTGGAATTGTATCGTACATCTTTCTAAAGATTTGAAAGAAAAAACTTGCCACAAATTCTTCTGAAACCTTTTTTAACTTATCAACATTTATTTGATTTACAGTATTTTGAGATACCTTAGAAACATCCATCTACATCCACCCCACATATCACATAACCTTTATCTCTGCATAAATTGCCCCTGCTTTGTGCAGCTCCTCAATTATACCTATTATATCCTGCGGTGTAGCACCTAATGCCTTTAATGCAGAAATCAAGTTGGAAATTGTAGCTTCCTGGCCATCAATTTCACCGTTTTTTATACTCACAACAAAGTTTCCATAGCTGAGGGTAAAATCAGAAATCTTTATATCTCCACCAAAGATTACCGTCCCCGTTCTTTCATTTATAACGACCTTCGCTGCTTGATCGGGTATAACCTCCAGTTCTTCTATTATAGACAAAAAGGTAATAATATCATCTGAAAATGCATCGGGTATCTGCACTCTAACAGATGCAGGATCAACTGCTTTAGCAAGCTTTACAGAAAACTTTTCATTTATTGCCGTTGCAACTCTTGCAGAAGTAGTGATATCTGGGTTTTGAAGAAGTATAGTTACGCTATTATCTGAAACAATATTTGCTGGAATTTCCTTTTCTATAAGCGCACCGTTTGGAATGTACCCTGTAACCTTGAATCTGCTCTGGAGATTAACTGAAGACTTTACTTCAGCACCACCGACTGAAACGGGCCCCTGTGCCACTGCATATATATTGCCGTCTGCGCCATAAAGCGGCGTTTGAAGAAGCACACCGTTTTCAAGGCTCTTTGCACTGCCAAGCGATGCAACTATAACATCAAGCCTCATTCCTTCTTTGTAAAAAGGTGGAATATCGGCAACAACCATAACAAGTGCCGTATTATTTGACTTTATATCTTCCTCAGAAATAGGTATCCCAAAATTTTTAAACATGTTTGCAAGGAGTGGAGAATTTAACGTTCCTCCATCTCCAGTTCCATTTAAACCAACAACTATTCCAATACCGAATAGTTGGTTATCACGTGCACCTCTAAATTTTGCAATATCCTTTATCCTAACAACCGCAGAAAGTGAAAATACTGCTACAATTAACAAGGCAATGATTATTTTTTTCTTCATACATTTTCACCTCATCTAAAGAGTTCTGCAAGAGATGATAAAATAAGCCCGAGCCAGCTTCCCTCATTTGGATCATCTTCAAATATAATTTTTCCATTTTCCCAAATTTGTGCATCCATCAAATCAGTTGAATTAACGGTATTTTTTGCAGAAATCATTTCAGGATTGACCCATCCTGTAATAATAATCTCTCTTAGGTCATTACCAACCTTAATATTTTTTCGACCTTCAACGTATAAATTACCGTATTCATCCACTTTTTTAACAACTGCAGTTATCTGCAAAATAACACTTGTTTGACTTTTGTTAGAACTTTTAACCTTATCTGAATCCTTTATTGGTAAAAACCCTGAAAGGTCACTTCCAAGTATTTTTGAACCACTGCTTATTGCACCAAGAATTGTATTCTTGAAAGAATCTACCTCAGAACTTGTAGAAAATCTTGGTGATTCATACACCAATATATTTACAACATCTCCCACCTTTGATGCACGTGGACTTGCTATAATATTTGAAAATTTACTATTTGGATTGTATATAGAATCTGCTAAAGAAAGCAATGAGAATAAGATTAAAAATACAGTTAGTAACTTTTTCATTTTGACACCTCCACGACCTTTAACATAGGTCCCTCAACTATAAGCCCGTACACTATCTTTCCACTTTCAATATTTCTTGCCTTAATCACGTCTCCCACATTCCCACTTTCAAGTGCCCGAAGCATTGTTTTCACGATAACACCCGGTAATTCTACATACCCTACTATAACCTGACCAACCACCACATCTGGAACTCTTTCAAAATACTCTTCAAACAAAGGCTCTCCAACTTTAAAATACTTTCTAGAAATCATTGGAAGCTTTGATACATCCAAAGGTGTTCCCCTTAAAGAAAATATATTCACATCTGCAAAGGCTACATCGTCCATATTAACCTGCTCTCCGTAATTAATATTTCTCGCAGCTACGGGAATTTTCCTAATACATTTTCCTATTAGGTTAACGTTAAAATATCCGACGGTTCTACTATCCTTCTTTAAAGCAAATCTTACCAAAAAGCTTCCACCAACAGATTGAATTACATCGTAATCAAAATTATCGTGTTCAACAATCTTGCCGTACGTTGAAGTAACTTCTACAGTTGAATTTATGGGAAGCATTGATAGAGCAACTTCTGTTGCAATTTTCAATGCCTGCTCAACGGTTAGCGTAGACATACTACTTTCTCTAGTCAAAAGATTTGGAAAGACAACCTTTACAACACCAACAGTAGGGGTGGCCTCAACTTGAGTTGCCACCCTTGAAAGTCTTTGAAGTATGTACTTTATATTAATATCAGTTGAAGAATTCTCAGGAAGATACGCAAGAACAATATTTTGAAGACTTGTTGCATCAATTTGAGTATAAGTTGCTGCCACATCAAATACTGTAACTTCATTTCTTGTAACCGTTGCAACGTCTAAAAACTGTATGTACATGGAAAGAGATAGAATAGGTAGCAGTAAAATAAATAAAATACCTTTTCTCACTTATACATCTATCTCCTTTACAGAAAGTGCGTGTCTGAATATAAATTCCTTTCTGCTCTCAGTATCGCTACCCATAAGCATTTCAAATAACTCATCTGCAGTTTCTGCATCTTCAATTGAAACTTTTAATAATTTTCTTGTGTTTGGATCCATGGTAGTTTCCCAAAGTTGCTCTGGATTCATTTCACCAAGACCTTTGTAACGTTGTATTTCATATTTTTTATCTTCCAATGTCTTTTTAAAATCTTCCAATTCCTCATCACTGTAGAAATAATAGTGATCCTTTCCAACAGTTAATTTGTAAAGTGGAGGCTGTGCAATATATATTCTTCCCTCTTCAATTAATTCTTTCATGTACCTGTAAAAGAGTGTCAAAAGAAGTGTTCTAATGTGTGCACCATCAACATCAGCATCGGTCATTATTATTATCTTTCCATATCTTAACTTTTTAATATCAAAATCATCGCCGATGCCTACACCCAATGCAGTTATAATATCTCTTACCTGCTCATTCTTTAAAAGCTTAAGCCAACTACTCTTTTCTACGTTTAAGATTTTTCCACGAAGTGGTAAAATTGCTTGGAAATTTCTATCTCTTGCCTGTTTTGCCGAACCACCTGCTGAATCACCCTCGACTATAAAAAGTTCAGATTCTTCAAGTTTTTTAGTAATACAATCTGCAAGTTTCCCAGGAAGTGAAGAACTTCCAAAAACACTCTTTCTTTTTACCATTTCACGAGCATGCTTTGCAGCTTCTCTTGCTTTCTTTGCTTCCAGTGCTTTTTGTATAATTATCTTAAGCGTATTTTCATTCGTCTCAAAAAATTCAAGAAGCTTTTCTCTCACTACTTTTGCTACAGCTTCTTGGACTTCTTCGTTACCCAACTTTGATTTTGTTTGTCCTTCAAATTCTGGAGTACTGCTCATTAAAACACTTATAACAGCGACCATTCCTTCTCTTACATCATCTCCACGCAATGAATCTTTCTTTAACTGTCCTGTTTTTCTACCTAATTCATTGACAACTCTAGTAAAGGCAGATTTAAAACCAGTAACATGTGTTCCACCATCAACGGTCCTTATATTATTTACAAATGAATAAATCTTTTCAAAATCTGAATCGGTATATTGAAAAGAAACTTCAACTTTAATCTTTTCATATTCTCCGCTAATATATACTGGTTCATGTAAGGATTTGCTTCCCTTACTTAAATGTGAGACAAATTCTTTAATACCACCTGTATAATGAAACGTTCTTTCTGTATTGTTTCTTTCGTCTTTAAAATAAATAGTAATATTTGGATTTAAAAATGCAAGCTCTCTAAGTCTCATTAAAATTGTATCCGTATCAAAATCCGTAGTTGAAAAAATTAATGGATCAGGCTTAAATCTAACAGTCGTTCCACGCTTTTCAGTCTCACCTATTATCTTTACCTCACAGGTAGGTGTTCCTCTTTCATACCTTTGATAGTATACTTTTCCATCTCTATGTACTTCTACTTCAAGCCACTGAGAGAGTGCATTAACAACCGATGCACCAACACCATGGAGACCACCGCTTACTTTGTATGAATCCTTTGAAAACTTTCCACCTGCGTGCAGGGTAGTCATAACAACTTCAAGTGCGCTCTTTCCAGTTTCAGGATGAATATCAACTGGAATACCCCTTCCGTTATCTTCTACCTCAACACTTCCATCTTTGAAAATTGTAACCTTTATGGTATCACAATACCCCTGCAGTGATTCATCTATACTATTATCAACAATTTCATATACAAGATGATGAAGACCTGCCTTTCCCGTAGAACCTATGTACATTCCTGGTCTTTGCCTTACCGGTTCAAGCCCCTTTAATACTTTTATATTTTGTGCACTATAGTCCATTTATTGCCCTCCTCTTCTTTCTTATTACTACCTTTTTTATAGCATATATCCCCAATCTATCATTCAACTTTTCACGTATCTTTTCCCTAAAAAAATTAAGTTCAGTTACAAAAAGCTGATCATCACATTCTATATAAATAACTCCGTCTTTAAACATAACCACCTTACAATGTTCATTAAAAGGCTTTCCAATAACATCTTCAAAATGCTCTCTTGAAAGGGTTGAAACATAAAGATTTTTTATAAACAAATTCTTTTTTGCAAGTTCCCGTAAAACATCACCCAATCTTTGCATGAAGATACTCCTCAAACATCCTCGAAAGTTTTTCAGAAATTTCTGTTTTTAATGAAAACTTTCCCAGATAATTTACAGGAACTATACCCATGCTCGTATGTGTAAGAAAAATCTCATCTGCATAGAATAGCTCCTTTACTTCGACTATTTTTTCTTCTACCGTGTAGCCGCTTTCCTTTAACATATCTATAACAAACGTTCTTGTAATACCTTCTAAAATTCCACTTTCAAGTGAAGGAGTAATTACTTTACCATCTTTAATTAAAAAGACGTTAGAAAAGCTTCCTTCACACACCTGCCCTTTTTGCCCTAACAGTATCACATCGTAGTTATCACCTTTGTTTTGCCTTGCAAGAAAAACATCTGCTCTTGAAAGTGACTTAAAATTAGGTGGTATTGAAGATGGATCGGCATGTCTTACATTTGAAATATCTATTTTGATGCTTTCTATCCTTTTAGTTAGTATATTTTCGCCAACAGAATAAAGCTCTACCTTATCACTCACAATTGCGTATATCTTTACCCTGTCAAAGGAAATATTTCTCTCAATTTCTTTTTCAAAATCATTTAAGCTTACTTCATCTTCTCTTCCAAGATACGATAAAGAATTAATTAGCCTTTTATAATGCTCTTTAACCGCTAAAGGTTTTCCATCATATATACGAACAGTTTCATACACAACTATTCCGTTAAGTATGTTATCTATTAGAGACCTTTCGTTCATACTTTTTAGAAATCACTCCCTCATCGGTAACCGCCTGTATTGTTACATTTTCTATCTTACCGAATTCTCCGTGGGAAGTTTCATGTAACACGTAGTATTCATCGTATCCTGAATATATCTTGTTTTTATAGCTTTCAATTAAAACTTTTGCTTTTCTTCCAACAAGTCGCTTCCTATAGTCCTTTGCAACTGCTGCGCTTAGTTTTTCTAAAACTTCAACTCTTTCTTTTTTTACATTTCCAGGCACTTTTTTAGGCATCTTTGAAGCAAGTGTATTAGGTCTATCAGAATATCTAAAGGCATGAACCTTTGAGAACAAAACTTCTCTAACAACTTTCAAAGTTTCTTCAAAATCCTTTTCACTTTCTCCAGGAAACCCAACCATTATATCTGTTGTAATCGAAAAGTTAGGATCAACTTTTCTTATACTATCAACAACCCTTAAATAATCATCTTGTGTATAATTTCTTCTCATATTTTTCAATACATCTGTACTTCCACTTTGAAGAGGAATGTGAAGATGATTACAAATCTTTTCTTCTGCTCCTATCAAACTTATTAACTCTTCATCTAAGTCTTCTGGATTTATCGAACTCAGTCTAATTCTAAAATCACCCTTTATTTTAACAAGGCTTCTTAACAGTTCATGCAATGAAGAATCAATATCTTTACCAAATTTTCCAAGATTTAATCCTGTAATTACAATTTCCTTGTAATCCTTATTTACAAGCCTTAAAACTTCACTTACAACTAGATCAACTGGCTTACTTCTAATTTTATTTCCCCTTGCAAACCTTATTGCACAATAACTGCAAGTATTTGTACAACCATCCTGGACTTTAATAAATGCACGTGTTCTCTCTGCAAGTGAAGAAAAAACAAATTCATCTTCTAACGAATTCCTATTCCAGTACGCTTTATCTACAAAAATACCTGATTCTCCTAAATATCTATCAATATATTTTTTTTCATTATTTCCCAGTACAAGATCAACGCCTTCTTTTTCTAATTCTTCAAATCCGAGTTGAGAATAACACCCTGTTACTACTACCTTTGCTCCTGGAAATTTCCTCTTTAATCTTCTTATCTGTTGCTTTATCTTCCTTGTCGCCTCGTTTGTCACAACACAACTATTTATTACAAAAACATCCGATTCTACTTCCTCGTTTACCACTATATATCCTTCATTTTCAAGCTTTTCGGCCATAAGTTCTGATTCATATTGATTCAACTTACAACCGTATGTAAGAACGCTGACTCTCATTCAAATTAGTCCTCCCTACTAACCGCTTCCAAAATCTTCATCCTTGTAATTACACCAAGCAATTTATCATCTTCGTCCACCACAGGTAAAATTTTTAAGCTATGTCTAATCATCAAATCAGCCGCATGCAAAAGTGGTGTTGATTCTTTGATAGTAATAGCAGGTTTAGTCATGATTTCAGAAACAGCTCTATTAGAAATTTTCTTAAGATTTCTAACAAATTGATTTAAATCTGGAATAAATGATGCTGTTTGTAAAAGCGAAAAGTAACTAGGTAATGCTGCACGAATTATATCATTTTCACTTATAAATCCAACCACCTTGTAATCTTCATCTATAACTGGAACTCCGGTCACTTGTTGCCTAGAAAGAATTTTCAGCACCCTTGAAACACTTTCATCTTCTAAAACAGCGGTTATATCCCTTATATAAAAATCTTTAACTTTCATCTTACTCCACCCTCTCAATCTTAAATTTTTCAAAGGCTTTTTCGATGTCTTCAAGTTTAGGTGGAACCTTTGCCCTATACCATGTCTTTGCAAGTGCAGCAGCATAACCATATTTTGCTATATCAACTAAATTATCAGATTTAAAACATTTATATACCATAGCTGCCATGTACGTGTCACCTGTTCCCAAAAGGTGTGAATGTTCTATCTCAACAAGAGGCTTTAAAAACCACACACCATCTTGGGTTACCACTATATCGTAATCTATTTTATACGAAAGAACTACCATTTTTATTCCATACTTTATAAGCTCTTTTCCCGCATCAATGTAATCTTCCTGAGTTACCAATTCTCTTCCAAACAAAATCTTATCTTTTCTAAAATCGGGCCTTAAAATACAAGGTGCAGATATCTTTAAAGATTCCTGAATTATTTCATCCTTTGTCTCCCAGAAAACCTTTTTCCCATGTTTAAGGGCAATCTTTGTTAAATCACCATATATTTGATTTGGAACACCTTGAGGAAGACTTCCAGAGATAACAACTGCATCAGCACTAGAAACTATTAGAGAAAATCTTCTTAAAAAATGGTCAATATCCTCTATTGGGACTCTTGGTCCTGCAGAATTTATCTCAGTCAAAGTATGATTTGTTTCATCTATAATAGCAATATTTTCCCTTGTCTCTCCGTCTATATGAACAAAATTTGTAGTTATTAAATCTGAAACTTTTCTAAGTTCAGTAAGTACTATATTTCCAATATAGCCTCCAATAAAACCGGTAACTATCGTTTTTACACCGTAGGTGGCCAAATCTATAGCAACATTAATTGCCTTTCCACCAGGACTCATTTTTGACATTTCAAAAGAGAGTCTATGCAATTTATCGATCTTAAAATCATTAATATAAAACTCCCTGTCTAATGCAGGATTCATACAAACAGATAAAACAGCCAAAATATCACCTCGCAATCGTGTACTCTCTTGGCTCTCCCCTAAATTCAATTTTACCATTTTTCATGGAAATAAACAAATCAGCAAGAGGCAAGAAGCGTTTAAAAAAACGCGTTGCAATTATTAGTGATTTTTCCTCTGAAACTACGCTTTTTCTCAAAATTTTGGAAATTTTATTCAAATGTTCATCATCAAGGTGATCGAGGATACAATCCAAGATTATCACTTTGGATTTTTTTAGATAGGCCACAAAAAGGAGGGCAGAAATCTTTTCAAGCACATAAAAAGTAGAAAGCTTTGTATCAAACTTATCAGTTAATGCCTTTAAAACCCCAAAATCATCCAAAAGCGGTATGTAATCATCAAAAGAAAGCATTTCATTACCTGTAGCAAGCTCCAAAAATTCACCAAAGCTCAGGTAATCAAGAGCCTCAAAGAAATTAGTATCAACATACAAAACAAGATTTCTAATTTCTTTTATGCTATAAGAAAATAAATCTTGTTGACAAACAAAAGCACTACCCGTATATTTAATATCATCGTATACTTCCTCGTTCAAACGCGAAAAAGAGCGCAGAAGGGCAGATTTTGAAGAGCCACGAGGGCCATAAAGGACAAGAATTTCTCCTTCTTTCAAAGAAAAAGTAATGTTTTCAAAAAGCGGAACATTATTGGAAAAACCTGAAAAATCAAAAGTTTCAAGATTTACCTTTTTTGTGTTTTTCATCACTATTCACCATATCTTTTAATCTTTTTTCAAGCTCTTTTTTTGCTTCAGAATTTCCGGAGGAGGTTAACTTTATTAACTCAATCTGAGAGAGAATCTTAACGCTTTTTGCCACTTATTTCACCTCCATTTACTATGTCTCATTCTTTATTGTACACTCTTTTTATTAATTTTACTTTTAATCAAAATTACATTTCATCAAAAAAAGTTACAAAATCTATTAAAAGCAAAAAATTTTAAAATCAAAAACACCACAAAAAAACACTTTTTAGTTACATTTTATTAAACAAAAATTACACAATTGATATTTAATTGATAAATAAATAAATAATACCGCCCTCTTAAGGAGCGGTATTATTAAAATTTTGAATATTTTCTATTTTAAAATTACACTTTTTATTCTAACATTACCTTTTGCTCCGGTCTTAAAATAACCTGTCCCGATCGGTGAACTTTTCAAAATGGAAATAAGATAATTTGAAGCAATTATATTTTCATCTGAAGAAATAATATTTTTTACACTGGTATTTTTTGCCCAACTTTCTTCAAGTAAATTATCAAGCCATATATTCAATTTTGATTTGTCAACTTCATATGTGTAAACAATTATACTTCCATCAAGTTGTTTTTGAAGTTCAACAGTGTTTTTACTCAAATTAGATTTCTTAAACAAACTAATTTTAACTACACCACTTTCAAGGTTATAGTTATAATCAAACATTTGTGTGTTTAAATATAAACTTTTTATTTCAGAAATTTTTACCGTAATGCCCGTTTGACCATCCTTTAAAACTATTGGATATCCATTTATTTTACCATCCACAAAAATTCTATTTCCATATTCGTCATATATTTCCACATAAGTTTCAATTTTTAAAACATTCGAAGAAGCACTTGGTTTCAAAAACAAGCCACAACTGCTTAAAATTAATATCAAAACTAGATTTATAGAAATTATTATTTTCTTTTTCACAAAAATCCCTCCCTTAATTTCCCGAATACTCAATATCAGTTGAAGGTGGTGTGTAACCAAACATGACTAGGAAAACGTTTAAATCCATTTCATCTATTTTTCCGTCCCTCTCTGAAAAACCTGGAATAAAACCTCTATTTGGTGGAGAAAAGTCTTTACGTGGCCCTATATCGTATTTTGGATCGTATATTCCATTTTCTACATAATTTATCAATGCTGTCCTAAACATTACATAATCATCATCATCAACAACACCGTCTAAATTAAAGTCACCAGGTAAAGTCAAATATTTGTTAGCTATAAACTTATTCTTCGAATACAACTCTTTCTCAACAGGGTTATTTTTCAATTGTGTATACAATTCTATATTGAAAAGATCAAAAAATTTGGCTTCGTTTTGGAAATAAAGCAGTGCAGGTTGATCAAATTTAAGCCAAAGAGATATCGTGGCAACCCTTGTATCTTTCGATATTCCTGTATGAGAGTTTTCAACAAAAACCATTTTTATATAATTCTCATCTAGTTTAGTTAATAGTTCTTCTTCACTAAAGTTTGGATCAACTTCAACTGATGTAACTGTAGAAAGAGTCATTGAAAGCTCAGGGCTTGTAAGTGTTGCATATAATGTGCTTGAAAGCGCTCCCTTTGCTGCATCTATTAAAATAAACGCTCTTGTCTCACTTTCTGCATACATAGGTACTACAAAAGTTACAGTCCCTGGAAGATCGGTATAGTAAATTTCAACGTATGTAGGCGCTCTCTTAGTATCATCCACACCTAAAGTTAACTTATCAATCGATTTATAATCATAAACACTATATCCTTGCAAATTATCATCCCATTGATAAACTTTCCATTTATATGCAAAAGTTCCAGAAGGTATTGAAACTTTAGATGAATTATATGCATCAATTGTTTTAGATGTTTCATCCTTTCCAAATTCTAAAAGTTCTGTTGCATCACTACTTGGGAAGTTATATTTAACAAGTATCGCAAATGTAGAATCAGCAAGAACTTCTGCTATCTTATCATCGTAACCAAAAACAATCGTAGCTTCCTTACTTTCAAGGTATGGTGCCTCATATCCTGGTATTCCAGAAGAAAATTGTCTAAAAGAATATGTGGCATCAACAATAGGTGCTGGAATTACATCATTTGTAATATTTTTAATAAAGCTGTCGTTAAATAAAAGAGTTAAAGTTGTATCCGTAGAAAACTTTACAAGGAGTTTATCCAGTCCTGCTCTACCACTTGGAATTTTGTCATTGGCTTGTTGGTCACTGTTATTTGTATTAGGATTGGTCACATATTCTTCAGTGGTATATGTTGATATATCTCCACTATCTGATATAGAAACAACTGTTGCATCATAAACAAGACCATATTTTCCATTAGCATCGTTTAAATTTTCTTTTGAGAGCTCAAGTCCTGAAAATCTATCTTTTGTAACAAGAGTTATACTAGTTCTAAATGTAGGAGCATTAGAATCCACAAACCCTGTTCTATATGAGTTTTGGCCTTCCATTGCCCAGAAACCATAAGGACCTTTTGCATCAACAAGGTAGGCATAAATTCTATCATGTATTGTAGAAAAAGCAATAATATAGTTTTCCTCATTTATAGAGGAAAGGGGTACCATTGCAGGTGAACCTATTAAAGGGAAAGTATCATCTATATCTTTTTCCCATTCTTTAGAAATTTCGTATGTATCATAATCCATGGAATATATAACAACTTTTCCTTTCTTTTCTGGATCATTGTTTAAAAGCACAAACATATAAATTTTATTTTCATCACTTTTTTTGAAAAGAAGCGGAGTAGTTGCAAATCTATATCCTTCAAAATCTGAAACAACTGAATAACTAGTTTGCTTCAACAAATCATCAGCAGCCTGTACAATGTGAATTGTTCCAAGATCATCAAACACAAAAATATAATTCTTGGAATCAACTAACACTCCCGCAGCCATACTTGAGCTTCCAAGTTTTATAAAATCAACGTCAGAATTTGTCCCTTCAGGAGGTATTCTATAGAGTGTTCCTTCCCTACTAATGGCAAATATAAAACCTTCACTGTATGCCATCGGAGTTTCAAACGTACCACCCAATTTTATTGCATTCACAGTTGTTGTATCAAAATCATATGAAGAGTCCAAGGCTATGTTATAAAAATTTCCTTTTGAATCTAAAACGAAAAGTGAATCCTTTTTTGGTGATAGAATAGGCGCAATCTCTACAGGGCCTTCAGTTTGATATTTGTCGTTTGTAGTAGTTACAGTACCAGAAGATGTATCATAAACTATATGATACACTCCATTAAAAGTGCTACTGCCAAGTCCCACATAAACATGAATATTATTTCCATCTAAAAACGCTGTCAAAGATCGCGAAATATTCCCGGATAATTCGTAATAATTTGAAGTTGTATTACTTCTAAAATAAATTCTACTTTTTCCATCATAGTCGGATGTAACATAAACTATATAGTTACTGCTTACAATAACAGGATAACTAATATGCTTCCATCCTCTTTCTTCAGGAGTTCCATATTTTCCTGTAATATTTCCCAATCTATTTATGACATAATAATATCCATCTTTTGTAATTATGTGAATATCTCCGGTCTGTTTTACAGCAATTCCGGAGCCTTGAACATAACCAGTCATGGGAAGTTCAATATAATCACTATCCCATAAAGTACTTATATTCAGTGAAAAAGCAAATATAGAAACCAAAAACAAAAGCAAAGTCAATTTTTTCATATAAAACACCTCCACAAAAATTAATATCCTGTTATAACTGTAAATACATCCTCACCTTGGTATTCATTTCCTTCTTTATCTGAGACACCCTTAACAAAGAAATAAAAATAACCATAACCAATTGAAGTATTTATAGTAAATGTTGCTTCCTTTTCATCTGGCGAGATTTCTGAAAGCTTCATCTCCAAAATATCATAATAGTCAGGATAATGATCTTCTCTAATGTAAAGAATAGGAGTTGCATACTTTGAAATACCACCAGGATCCATAAAGCAAGCACTTATAGAATTCATTCCCAATGGGATACTATTTGTCTTAGATATGTCAAGTTTTTCACCATTAACACTCAATGATATCAATCTTGGTGCACTGTTATCATTTACACTTATAAATCTTTCGTTAATACCCGCTCTTCCATTTTCATCTTCTGCATAAACAGTGATATAATGCTCTCCTTCTTCAACAGTCCAATCAACAAATGTCTGAACATCTCCATCAAATCTCTTATATTCTTTTCCGTCAATAAAATAAACTATCTTTCTGAAATTTATACCTTCTTCTGTTGGAACAACAGAAATGATAGTTGAATGACCAGGTATTAGGTTTGTTTCATTTGATATTGCTATTTCAAAATTAAGATAAGTATCTCCTACAAGAATTCTCTTACCTGTCATCGTCTTTTTACCTAACCAATCTGTTGCCTTAACTATTAATGAGTGATCACCTGGACTTAATTTTCCAATTTGAACTGGTATATTTTTCATCTCTTCTTGATCAACCGTATCTTCTAACTTTAACTCACCATCTAAGTATATTTCATAGCTAGACAATTTTACATCATCTGATATATCAACATATACCTGAATATTTGAATTTGTTGGATATGAAAATTTTGAATTAATAATAATCGTTGGGGGCTCCTTATCAATAGGATAAACTTTTAAATTAACTTTTGTGGCATACTCCATGCCAACAAGATTATCGACTTTTACAAAAAACTCTTTATCTCCATCTTTTGAAAAACTTCCCACGTTCAAAAATATATCTCCTGGTTTTGTTGTCATTGAAATTTCTTCTTTTTCATATCCTGAAAGGCCAACTGTTTCAACTTTAACTTTTGGATTATTTGTATTTACGTAAAGGTGAAGTATAATCTCATCTCCTGCAAAAATGGTACTAGGAATCACCTCAATACCATCAATGAAAGGTTTTTGAGGATCATATACAAAAACCCTTGGTTTGTAATTTGAATATTCTTTACCATCTATCAAAGACAAGGCTTTTGCTACTATCGAATATTCACCAGGTTTTTCAAAAACAACCTTTGTACTATCCGGAACTTTTTTTAATGGGATTATTTTCTTTTCATTATATTCATTTACAATTTCCAACATTACATTTTTAGCACCAACTATATTACCATCAACCATTACTTCTGTTTCCTTAAACGTCTCAGTTACATCAGATGCTTTTATATTAATTTCAAACATTTTATCACTGCTATCTTTCTCTGGAATTACAGCACAAGAAATCAAGAAAAAAAGTATGAAAAGAAATAGTAGAAAACTCAAAATTATTCGTTTCAAAATACCACCTCCAAAACAACTTTTGACTTTTCTTCCATAATATTTTTCTATAGATATTTAATTGTATCCTATTGCTCAAAAAATTTTTTAGATATGTTATAATACTTTCCGAAAAAGAAAAAAGAAGGGGGAAATAGGATGAAAAAATTTTTATCCTTTTTAATTCTGCTTTCAATCTCAATCTCATTAGCTCAAGATTTACTTATTATTAAATTAGACACTTTGGAAAAAAACAGCTTTTCTTTAATTGCAGAAGGAGAAAATTTAGATGCAGTATTTATCCCTAAAATTGATAATTTATTTCTTTTTTTATCTTCAAAAGTTTTAAATTACAATGATATAAGCTTAATTCAATTTGGTGTGGGATACGAAGGTTTGATAATTAATCCGTATCTTTTAGTATCTTTTGGTCAAAGTGGAAAAAATAATCAAACTTATGAAAGCAGTGTTAGTTCTACTAGTACAGATTATTCATATGATTCACAAGCTTCTTTTGGAATTTTATTTGGCGGTGAATACGATATCTTATCAAATAAAATGTCTTTTATAGTTTCATATGATAATATTACTCAAACTTTTACATCAAATGACGTTATAGATAAGATATCGACCGATTATACTTCAGATGAAAATGGAAAACAAACTGGTTGGAAAGTAAGCTCAGGTAAAAATACTATTTCACTTGTAAGTGAAATACCATTTTCTATCTATAACATTAACTTCAGTGGGCTTATTGCATATAGCTACACTAACAAAAATGAACTTGCCTCAAAAATAGAAGATGATGAAGAACTTTATAATTTCAATTATAATAAACGCGGAAATTACTTTGGTATCACACCAAAAATCAATTTTGAAGCTGAAAATATATACTTTAAAATTGGTATCCCATTTGTATATGAAAACTCAAATTATTCAGCAAAAATAACAAATACTTCTACTATGGTAAATAGTAAATATCCAGAATTTTTAGTTGAAGAATCCTTCGAAAGTACTACAAATCTATATCTCTATTTTTCAATAGATTCAAACCTTACCAATAAAATTTCTTTAAATGCTGAACTGTTAATGAATGTTATTTCTTACAATATCAAAGGAGAAAATAATTATCAGTATAAAGATTTGACTAATATAGACTTAGAAAATTTCAATAAAAATTCAACAGATACTACCGTTACAAAAACACAAAATGTTAATGCAAAAAATTACTATAAACCATCAATCTACTCTACATTCACCTTAACATTTAATTTGACCCAAAACCTAACACTTTCTACAACTATTAATCAAAACTTTTTATCAGACATTTTACTTGGAAAGGTAATACCATATATAATTTCAGGAAACACCTGGAAAGTAAATGCTCCATTTATTAAAACTACACTAAAATACAACTTTTAGAGCAATTAAAAAACCCGTTTCTAGTTTTGCTAGAAACGGGTTTTTTTATTTAATTTTTACTTTTTTAACCCAACCATTAATTTTCCATTTTCTTTGAAAACTTCAAAATATCCATTTTCTCCACCAAATCCATCATCTACAAATGCAGGTGCGTTTTCATCAACAACCCATTCACTACCATTTACAACAAATTTGTATTGGTACTGTCCCTCATCAAGTTCAAGTACAGCTTCCCACAATCCATCATCAATTTCATAGCATTCAATATCTTGGGCATCCCAGTTGTTAAAACTTCCTGCAATTGTTACATAATCTGCTTGTCCATCATATTTAAATCTAATTACAACATACCCTTCTTCATCAACAAACATCATTTCAGGATCAAAGTTTTCATTGATTCTAAGTGCTGGTTTTTCAACTTTTTCTTGTAAAACAACAAGTGTTCCATCTTTGTCAACCAAGGTAAATATACCATTTTTACCTCCAAAACCATCGTCTACATATCCTGGAGCTTCACTATCTTCTTTCCAATTTTTTCCTTCAATAACGTACTTGTATTGGTAAGTCCCTGGCTCAAGCTCAAGAGAAACTCTCCAAACACCATCCACCTTTTCCATAGCAAGTGTATTAGGAGACCAATTGTTAAAAGTTCCAGCTAGATACACTACTTTTGCATCTAATGCTTCGTTAAATGTAAATACAACTTTTCCGTCTTCAACAAAGACCTTAGAAAATGAAACAAGAGAAAGTACAAGAATTATAACAATAAAAAATTTCTTCATAAATATCCTCCTTCCTTTTTGGAAATATTTCCAAAGAAAATTATACAAAATTTATCAAAAATAAAAAAGAAAAGATTGTGAAAAGTTCCAAATTAATCTTTCTCGATTTTCACAATGTCTGTTTTTCTCTTTTTCTCAACAACAAGCATGCTAATCATTAAAAGAAGTGAAAGAGTGGCAAAACCAATAACAATGGAGGTAATAATAACTGCTTGTGGGAATGGATCGGCATAACTTTTAACTCCTTCAGTCTTTATAGGATAGTATTCACCAGCTTTTGAAGCAATTACAACAAACAAATACACAACCCCAGTATTTAAAACATCCAACGCTATAACTTTCGAGATTATATGTCTTTTAAACAAAAGCCCGTATATAGAAAGTAAGATTATAACAAATGGTGGTATAAAATCTACCATATAACCCCTCCAAAGAGTGAAAAGATAGAAACAGAAAATGTCATCAAAGTCAATATAGTCTCAGTGGTAAATGATAAATCTAAATTTATATTTAACAAAAATCCTACCAGCATTCCCAAAATTACAACAAACGACTTTAAGTTAAAATATGGGAAAATTAAAATAAGTGATGCTAAAAACAAATAAACAAACTTTTTTTCAAATCTAAAATCAATTTTTACTTTTAAAATCTTACCTGCGTAAATGGAAGATAAAAATGAAATTAAATATGAAAACAATCCATGAATCATTTTACCTTTTACATAACCACCCAGTGTTAGGGAAAAACCTGAAAGAGATAGCAAACAAATAAGCATAGTTAAAAATAAAAGAATATTAACTTCCCTTTTTATTCTTAAATCTCTTTTTTGATATCTTGTCGTCAAAAATAGTATTGCTTTAGAAATCCCATGAGAAAGGACATAAAGAGGTGCAAAAAATGGGTTTAAGAGCATCAATCCAATTTGAGACATTGAACTATAGGCAAGAATCTTCTTTAAATCTGAAGAGATAATTGAAAAAAACACTCCAAAAAGAAATGTTATTGTCCCAACAATAAAAAACTCATTTTCACCCGATATTCTAAGTAGTGGAAAAAGCGCAGATTGAGTATATATACTTGAAAGCATGGCAGAAACCTCAGGTTCAACATTGGAATGAACTTCAGGAAGCCACATTCCAAACAAAAAAATACCAGATTTTGAAAAAAGAGCCGCCTTTATTAAAAAACCTGGAAAACCATTAATATCTAGTATATCAAAAGTACCATTGACATAATAATACATACCAACTCCAATAAGATAAAGACTCATTGCAAGAGAACTTGCAAATATGTATTTTAATGCAGTAAGTTTATGCTCAAACTTTTCAGATGACAGTATTAAAAGAGTTATTAGCAAAGTTATTGTTTCAAGCAAAACATAAATATTAAATAAATCGTGAGAAATAAAAAGTAAATTCAAAACTGGATGCAAAAGTGAAAAGAAAAAATATGTATTTTCATTTCCATGTTTAACCAGTTGAAAAGAGACTAAAATAGTAACTACAATATTAGTTAGAATAAAATAAAAAGAGGAAGAATCCATAACAAGACGGACTCCTCCATATCCATTTAAAACAATATCAAACCTTTGAAATAAAAGATATATAGAAGAAAGTGGAATTATAAATAACGTATATCTTGTTTTTTTAATAAGGTAAAGTGTAAATACAAACAATATCTGAAAAATTGAAAATACAACAAAGGCTATTGTTGCTCTACCTCCTCAATTATCAAATAATCAGGAAGACCATTTTTAAACGGTGGGAAAAATTCTCCTTCAATTAACGGTTTTGCATACTCTATAAATTTATCAGTCACTTCAAATTCGTTATGAAAATCTTCTGGGAGATACTTTGTCTGTTCTGCAACCTTATTCAATTCTACAGTTTTAAATTCAACCTTGTATGGATCATTACTTATTCTTTCAATAGTTACCATTACTCCAGAGACGCCTGAAAGTGCTAACCTTACTGCTTCTCTTCCAACACCTTCTGCTTCTTCAACATCTGTTTTACTTGCTATGTGCCTTCCACTTCTTTGAAGATAATCAGGAATTGCAACGTGCGTTTTCAAAGAAAGTTCTGACCTTACCATACCTGCTATTGTAAACCCTACGCCACCAAGTTGTCTATTTCCAAAACTATCCGTATATCCCATATCCGCAACAAAAAATCCATCTTCGTACTTTATACCCTCAGAAACCGCTATTGAACAATAGCCTTTTCTTCTGATCGTTTCATCTACCTTATCAAGAAACCTCTCTTTGTTAAAAACAACTTCTGGAAAAAGAATAATATCTGGTCCTATACCGTTTAACCAGCCAAGTCCAGCAGCAGCCGCAAGCCAACCAGCATGCCTTCCCATTATTTCCATTACAAAAACACGCGTGGAATCAGCATACATGCTTCTCAGATCAAGAGTAGCCTCCATCATTGCAGTTGCTATATACTTTGCAGCTGAACCATATCCTGGACAATGGTCAGTATAAGGTAAATCATTGTCAATAGTTTTTGGAACACCTATAACCTTAAGTGGAAAGTTTCTTTTTTGAGCTTCGTTATGCAACCTCCACGCTGTATCCATAGAATCATTTCCACCATTGTAAAAGAAATACTCTATTTCATACTTTTCGAAAATTTCAAATAATTTATTGATATCTTCTTGATTTTTTAGTTTTCTTCTACAAGAACCAAAAGCTGCTGAAGGCGTATATCTAAGGCCTTCAATATCAATGTCATTTATTCTTAAAAGATTTTCTCTTAAAACACCAGAAATTCCATGAATGCCTACATATACCTCAAGCCCTGCTTTTTTAGCTTCATCCAAAACTCCATATGCCGATGCATTGATAACACTTGTTACTCCACCTGATTGTGCGTATAAAACCTTCATTTAACAAATACCCCCTTTTAAAGTTATTATACCACACAATAGAGTGAACC
>NZ_NKRG01000014.1 GCF_003351105.1 Thermosipho africanus Ob7 | reverse complement strand
AAATTCATCTCCATCTTATAGAAGATGGAGTCTTCTTTGCTTTTATTTCGATAAATAAAGGTTCCAGCGCTTGCTGGAACCTTAATATGCTATTTCTAATATCTTTTTAATATCATCTCTTTCAAGCTTTTTCAGTTTACCCATAGGAGCCATTTTTGATGCAATTTCGGTTAATTTTTCAATATCTTCTTCCTTAAAGCCAAGTTCCTTTAATGTTGTTGGAGCTCCTATTTTTTTATACCAGTCACTTAGTGCATTTATTGCTTCTTCGGGTTTGCAATCTTTCAATCCAAAGATATTTTCGCCAAATTGGACAAATCTTTCTGGTGCTTGACTATATACATATTTCATCCATGCAGGAAAGACTACAGCAAGTCCTGCGCCATGAGCTACATCAGGATTTAGCGCGCTAAGAGCATGTTCTATAGCATGAGATGACCAATCTCCACCTTTATGTCCAAGGCCAGATACTCCATTTAAAGCAAGGGTAGTAGAAAGGGCAAAATTAGCTCTGGCATCGTAATTTTTAGGATCATCAAGCAAAACTTCAGTAGTTTGCATTATAGTCTTTATTATACCTTCATCAATTCTATCCGTTAAAGAAACTTCTTCACCATCAAAGTAATACTCCATAACGTGTGATATAGCATCAACGGCGCCATTTACAAGTTGATTTTGTGGCAAAGTATATTGAACTTCTGGATCAACCACAGAAACCTTTGGATAAACGTGAATTGAGCTAAAAGAAAATTTTTCAAGTGTTTCTTCGTTTGTTACAACAGAATTGCCATTCATTTCAGTTCCCGTTGCAGAAAGGGTTAATATAGCATATAAAGGCATAGCTTCTTTTACCTTTGCTTTTCCAGAATAAAAGTCCCAAACATCTCCTTCGTATCTTACACCTGCAGCAACCGCCTTTGCACTATCTATTACACTACCACCACCAACCGCAAGTATTGCATCCACATTCTCATTTTTTGCAACAGAAATTGCTTCCTTGACCTTAGACAATACTGGATTAGGTCTTACTCCCCAAACTTCAATCTTTTCAACACCATTTTCTACAAGTGATCTTACTACCTTTTCATATACTCCATTCTTTTTAATAGAACCCCCACCTGCAAGAAGAAGGACCTTTTTAACGTTATCCTTTTTTAAATATTCTCCTATCTTTTCGACGGTATTTTTTCCAAAAACAAGTTTTGTTGGGTTATAAAACACAAAATTTTGCATATTTTTACACCTCCCCTTCAAGTTTTTCAATTAAACTATTCACCCATTCAAAAACTTCTTTTTTCTCTTTTAAATTTACCTTTTTAATCCATCCTTTAAACACCGCGCTTTTAAACATTAGATTTTCTACTTTGCTTTCAAGTGCTTTTAGATATTGCTTTTCAATATATGCCTTACCTGCTTTCCCAAAAATTTGAGCCATACATACTATGAACAGAGCTAATTTTTTTGTACTTAATTTATCCGAATATTTTTGTAGAAAATCAGTTATGCTCTTTAAAGGTTTTTCGTAGTAAATAGGAGAGCCAACAACAAACAGATCATATGAAAAATCACCATTGAATTCATTAACCTTAAAGACATCTACAACTGCACTATTTTCCTCAAAAGCCTCTTTTATCCACTTAGCAAAAAGCTCCGTCGATCTTCTTTTAGTATCATATATTATACATACCCTCATATTTAGTCTTTTAAATCATCTCTCATTCCAATTTCATTTAATATAATAAAGTCCTTATTACGCCAATCTTTTTTCACCTTTACATGCAAATCAAGGAAAACTTTTCCGCCAACAAGATATTCTATTTCTTTTCTTGCCTCCTGGCCAATTGTTTTTATCATATTTCCTTTTTGACCAATAATAATTCCCTTCTGACTATTTCTATCAACGTATATATTTGCACGTATATACAATACCCCATTATCTCTTTCTTTTATTTCTTCTATTATGACAGCAACAGAGTGTGGAACCTCTTCGTATGTATGATGAAAAATCTTTTCCCTTATTATCTCAGATGCCATAAAAGATAGAGGTCTATCAGTTATCATATCTTCAGGATAGTATTGAGGTCCCTCTTCAAGGTTTTCAACAATTAGATCTAAAAGTTCTTTTATTCCTTCACCTCTTACAGCAGAGGTCTTTACTATGCCCACACAATTTTCAAGACTATTCTTTATTTCATTGTAAATTTGCTCAACCTTTTTAGCATCTACAAGATCAATTTTATTTATTACACCTATAGTTTTTGTCTTTGATTGATTTACATAATCAAAGACAAACCTTTCTGGTTTTCCAACTCCTTCTTTTGCATCCACAACGGTCAAGATTAAATCAACACCTTTTAGTGCACTTACTGCTGCCTTAACCATGTATTCTCCAAGCCTGTACAATGGCTTATGTATTCCAGGTGTATCTACGAAAATTATCTGAAAATCATCAGTAGTATGTATAACGTTTATTCTATTTCTAGTAGTTTGCGGTTTATCTGAAACAATTAAAATTTTCTTGCCAACTATCGCATTAACAATAGAAGATTTTCCTACATTTGGCTTTCCAGCAAGTGCGACAAATCCTGATTTCATATCAGACCTCCTCAAATCTCAATTTCAATGGGTATTTGTATATCAAATCTTTCTTGATCTTTTCCCAGATCTTATTTACCTCATCCTCACTTAATGTTTTATCTTCTGCTCTAAACACACAATAAACAGTCACGCTCTTGTATCCTTCTTCTATTCCTTTTCCAGTATAAACATCAGATATACCAGCTTCTTCAACGTATTTATACTTATAAAGACCTTCAATCACTTTTCCCATCAAAAAGTCATTTGGGACAAGAAGTGAAACATCACGTCTTACAGATGGAAATTGCGAACTTTCCCTGTATTCTGGAACCTCCACGTAATTTTCATACAAGGGTTGAGTCGATATTTCTAGTGCATAAACTTCATCTTTTACATCGTAGAATTTATCCATCATCTCATCATCGAGCATTCCCATAACACCTATTTCTTGGCCATTTAATAGAATCCTTGCACACCTTGTAGGAACAAATCCCTCAACTTCTGCTGGCTCAAATTCAAATTTTAGGTTGAACTCCTCTGCCAAATTCTCAATGTACCCTTTAAAAGTATAAAAGTCGATCATTCTTTGATCTGTATAATCTCTTTTATTAATCCTTCCAGTTGCAACAAACGCTAATTTTTCAACATCTTTAGGTTGGCCGTTTTCTTCAATAAATACCTTCCCAACTTCAAATAGCTTTACATCTCTATTTTGCCTTTTGTAATTATACGAAAGAGAATCAAGAAGCCCATATAATAGCGATGGTCTCATAACAGCCATCTCTTCATTAATTGGATTTGAAATTCTTACGCTAAAACCGGTAAAGTTCCATTTGCCTACTATATCATTTGATACAAAAGACAAATTCATTGCCTCCAAAAAGCCTTCCGCTTTTAATGCATCTTTTAATTTATATCTTAGCTTTTGATTTTTACTTCTTGAATTGCTGTTTATCAATATCCTAAAAGGTTTACTTTCTATCTTTTCCATCCCGTATATTCTCGAAATCTCCTCTACAAGATCGATAGGTCTTGTAACATCAAAATACCTATACGTTGGAACAAATACTTTATTACCTTCTACCTCAAAACCTAATCTACCTAGAATCTTTTTTTGTACATCTTCTTCAATATTTTCTCCAACAACCTTGTTTGTAAAATTAAAATCAAAATCGATCTCAGTTCTATCAATCTTTCTTGGATAAAGATCTAGAATATCAGTAGGTGTTCCACCCGAAAGTTCTAAAATAAGCTCTGTAAGCCTATTTATAACATATATTGCATCGTTTGGATCTACACCTCTTTCAAATCTATAAGAAGAATCTGTGATAATTCCGTGTGCTTTTGATGTTTTTCTTATTCTAACAGGATCGAACATAGCAACTTCAAGGAGAATATCTTTTGTATCATCCTTTACTCCTGATTCTTCCCCACCCATTACTCCACCAAGTGCTAATATCTTTTCACCATCAGTTATCAATACTTCTCCACCCAAAAGCTTGTATTTGTTTTCATCCAAAAGTAGTACCTCTTCTCCGCCTTTTGCATCTTTTACAACTATCTTAGGAACGTTTTTCAAATCAAAAGCATGCACTGGATGGCCAGTTTCAAGCATTACATAATTTGTGATATCAACAATGTTGTTTATTGGTCTTAATCCAGCTGCAATTAGCCTTTTTTTAAGCCACATAGGGCTTTCTTTTACTGTAACATTCCTTATAACCCTTGCAGTATACCTGTAACACCCATCACTTTCAATCTTAATTTCAACTGGAAATTTTTCTTTCCCTTCTATATTCTTAATTTTCAAATTCAAATCAACATCATAAATTGCAGAAACTTCCCTTGCAATACCTATAACGCTGAGACAATCAGGTCTATTTGGTGTAATTTCTATATCAAGTACTTTGTCTTTTAATCCAAAGTATTCAATTACATCCGTCCCCGGCTGCACTTCTTCCTTAAACTTATACACCCCACTTGATTTTTCTTCAAGACCTAACTCTTGAAGAGAGCACATCATACCTTCAGACAATATTCCACGCATCTTTCTTGGAACAATTTTTAAATCAAAAAGCCTAGCACCTTCAAGTGCTACTGGCACTGTATCTCCCTTGGAAACACTGAGGTCTCCGGTTAAAATCGTTTTTATTTGATCACCAACATCAACCTTACATACAATTAATTTATCTGCATTAGGATGTTTTTCAACATCTATTACCTTTCCAACAACTATTTTTCCTTCAACATCGAAAGGGTTAATTATTTCTTCTACATTTGTCCCCCTTAAACTAAGCTTTTCAGCAATCTCTTCTGCACTCTTTTCAATATTTACAAAATCTTTTAGCCAATTAATTGAAAGCCTCAAAACAATTCACCTCCAAAAACTATTCTTTTTTCTTTTTAAAATTAATTACAAATCCTAATACTACAAGAATTAGAAAAATAACTATCGCTACAGAAGAAAAGAGCGGTTCATCTATTTTTGAAAAATCACCTTTTAAAATAAAGCCAATTATAACCGCAGAAATAGTTCCAGCACCTACAAGAATAGATAAAATACCTATGACCTCTGCGCTCTTTTTATAAGTTACAATTCCACCCAAAATTCCAAGAACAATTGCAACACCTGCGTATAAATACAATGGCTCAAATGATAGTGTAATTCCAAAATAACCAATTATAAAGTTTGCTATATAATAACCAAGGGCGCCAACTATTAAAAATCCAAAGATAAATGTTATAGATTTATATATTGCATACAAAACCGCAGCAGCAATAACACCAAAAACAACCATTGAAATTTGATAATACGTTGGATTCGAAAGCCATTCCTTAATTTGCGGAACTCTTTCAACTATCGCTGGAAATAAAATGTTAATACCAATTATAAACCCAAATATTGCAACAGATAACTTTTCAACAAATTTTGCAGCAAAGAGAAGAAAAACACCAGCAATCAATGAGTAATACCAATAATCAAATAAAGGTCGAAGGTAGTGTTCTAATTCAGCCATGGTTTCACCCCTCAATATATTTTAAAACTTCCTGCCGAACTTTTTCATCTTTCATTCTCTCTTGTGCCTTTCTATTATTTCCAGTTGCAAGATAACATAATGCTAGTTGCACATTAAGCTCAAAATCATTAAATCCCAACTTTTCAGCCTTTTCAAAGTTAAATATTGCAAGAGAGTAATTATCTATTTCCATGAATGCACAACCCATGTTAAAGTAGCATTCTGCAAAATCGGGCTTTATTTGTAAAGCTTGTTTGTAGTACTCTATAGCCTTTGCAATCAAACCTTTTCTTCTATATATATTTCCAAGGTTATTATACGCTTCAGGCACATTTTCTTTTATAAGTTCTCTGTAAATTTTTTCAGCCTCATCAAATTTTCCCTGCTTTGACAGTTCAATCGCCTTTATTAGCTTCTCCTCCATTTACAACTTCCTCCGTATACACAAATATATCTGTAAATTTTTCATCTGCAACTTCAAATTTTACAGATACCTTTACAAGTGGTAAAGGAAATATTTTTGCATAATTGTATGTGATCTTCCATTTAAATTTTCCTCTCTTTTCAAACTCAATTGGAGCTCCTCCCGTAAATTTCCACCTATCATTTTTTACAATTACTTTTCCAAGAAATCTATCCGTTAAAAGACTTTTTGAAATATCGGTTGTTGGATATACCGTATCTTGTTCTCCTTCAATTTGAGCAAATTCTCTAACATCTTCCTCATATATATTTAAAAAATCTTTAGCAAGGTATATATCGTCACCAAAATAATTTTCAAGGCACACATGTGCAGTTAATGTGGCATCACTTGTTTCAAAACTTTCCACTTTAACAAAAATAGGAAGATCATCTTTTAATAAATACCAATTAATCGTATCACTCTTCCAATCAACTACAAAAAGATGTGGATAAGAATATTCAATAAACATCGGAGTTGAGTTAATTTTAAATTCACTTTCTCCTGCAATTATCTTATTTCCGTCAAAATATATTAATTGACCTGCAGGAGTTACTTCAAAACTCCAAATTTTGTCTTTTAACTTTATTTTATCCTTTAGTTCAAGTGTATAAAGATTATACACTAATATTTGATTCGAAAATGCATCTAATATATACAAATTTTCATAATTAATATCACAATCCAGTGCAATTGTTGGAAGTGGAAGATTTTTTTCAATCACTCTATCTGAAAAGATATAAATCTTTGAAGCATCGACAACAACTAATCTATTAGCTCTATCAACTCCGGCAATTATAGGACTTTTTAAACCTGTATAGATTGGCTGCTGATTTTCTAGAGTATATATAGAATCTTCCGATGAAATATACACTTTTCCAAAAGAATCTACAGCTATACTCCTTGGATTATACGGAAGTTTAATTATATTCGACATTTTAAAATCGTCTAAAACTATAAGCCTTTTATTCTTTTTGTCGATCACATAAACCTTTTCACCGAATACTGCAAGGCCTACAGGGGAATAAAAATATTCTGTAAGGCCCTCTTTCCCCGAAACACTATTTACAAATTTTAGTTTATACTCTTTCACCTCAAAATTTTCAGGGGAGTTAAAAACCTCTATCTTTTTATACAGTTCCATTATTTCTGGAATATTAGTAATAGTTAAAAGTGTTTTCAAATTCTCACGTGCTGCATCAACTTGATCGTTGTAAACATCTATCTTTGCTTTAACATACCAAAACCAAGGTATTTCTCTTGCAGAAATACTTCCAGTCATTGCATCATCCATTTTTAAACTTGCCTCTGCATATTTTCCTTCGCTCCAAAGCTTTATAGCCTCACTTAAAAAAGCCCTGCTTTGCTCTTCAGTTAAAATAGAAAATGATACAACGGAAACTAATAAATATAGAAGTGGAACTAATCTCTTCAATCTTTTTTCCCCTTTCCAAAAAAATATTTAACAACATCCGTCTTTCTTTCATTTCCATTCAAAAGCCTTTTTATATTTTCCTTATGCCTAAGCGTTGAAAAGAGGGCAAGTGCAAGAAAAATCACCCAATAATCTTTTCCGATAAAAAATGTAAAAATTGATGCTCCTAAAAGACCTACTATAGAACCAAGGGAAACATACTTTGTAAAAATTACTATTAAAAGCCAAATGAGAAAAAATACCAACCCGCTCCATGGATTTATTGCAAGAAAAACACCAAATGTTGTGGCAACACCTTTACCACCTTTAAATTTTAAATATATAGGAAAACAATGTCCAAAAACTGCAAAACTTCCAGAAAGTAGCATTGCATTAATTCCAAAGCTACTTACAAAAATGACAGCCAAATATCCCTTTAAAATATCAAGAAAAAAGGCAAGTGCACCGTATAAGGCACCTGCACTTCTTAATACATTAGTACCACCGACATTCCCACTTCCAACTTTCCTTATATCAATTCCTTTAAGCTTTCCAATTAGGAAGCTAAAAGGAATTGCTCCCAAAAAGTAGCCAATTAATATCGCATAAATATGATGTTCCACGTTATTCCCCCTTTAAAATAAACGCATAGATATAATCACCATTTTTGACGTATAAAAGTCTGTATCTTCCATCTTCAAAATTTGCATTTTTTACAATTCTTAAAGCTTCAATATCGCTTTTTGCGATTATCTTTTTATTTCTCACTTCAAATATAACAACTTTTCCATTTTTTCTAGCAAATTCAAACTTTTCCTTGTAGCGTGCAATATCGTCTACTCTTTCAATTTTTACAACTCTACCTTTTTTTACATCGTATACAACAAAGTATAATTGCATACTTTGTTGCTGTTTTTTACTAACACTTTCGATCAAATCAGGATCATAAAACACAAGAACGTGGTATTCAAAAAATCCATTTTTCACAGGAACTTTCCATTTTGCAATAACCTTTGAACTTACAACAAAATTATTAACAACCACACTCACATCTTGCTCGTATCCAAAAGCCGATCTTACTCCAAAAATTTTTTCATTTAAAGAGCTATCAGAAGTTATCTTGGTACCTAAAAATGATGCAAGTTCTTGCCTTGCCTTATTTGCAGCCTGCTGCCAAGCTTCATTTTCATTTCTTTGAGGTAATGTCACACTACCTTCAAAAACGAAAAGATTACCTTCTTCATATAACTTTTTGATCCTCTCAGCTACAGCAAGATCTTTTTCAACAATTATAGAATTTTTCGGGATCTCTCTTAATACAACCCCGGAAAATTCTATAACACTTGTTTTTGGAAAAATTAAGAATAAAAGTCCTGCTATTAAGATTGCAGAAATTCCAATTAAAACATACATCCTCTCCATACAGTCTCACCACCCATAAATGATTATATCACAGCAGATAGTATTTTTTCCGATGCTTTTCCATCTCCGAATGGATTATCAACCGCTAATTTTCTATCAAGTCCTTCAATTAAACTTTTATAGACTGATTCTTCTTCAGTGCCAGCAAGAACTCCATATCCACTTTCTATCAGTTCCGGCCTTTCCGTTGTATTTCTGCAGACAACCACAAATTTTCCAAAACTTGGAGCTTCTTCCTGGATGCCTCCACTATCAGAAGCTACTATTTTTGCTCCAGAGAGCAAACTCAAAAATTCAACATAACCTACTGGATCTAACAATTTTGCATTTTTAAAATCTCCCAGCTCTTGATTAACTACTTCCCTAACCTTTGGATTTAAATGAACCGGAAACACTATTGGTATATCTTTCTCAACTGAAAACCTCTTTATACCTCTCAATATTTTTTTCATCTTTTCTCCCCAATTTTCCCTTCTATGAAGTGTTACAAGAACGTATTCTTTTACATCAACCAAACTTTTTCTAATTTTTTCAAGGTCAAATTTGTTCTTTACATAGAACAGTGCGTCAACAACTGTGTTGCCTGTTATTTTTATTCGTTCATCTTCGTAGCCTTCCTTTTTTAAATTTTCATATGCTTTTTTTGTGGGAGCAAACATTAGATCTGATACTTGATCAATAACTCTTCTATTCATCTCTTCAGGAAACGGATCTTTTAAATTGTTACTTCTTAGACCTGCCTCAATATGTCCAACCTTTATTCCTCTATTAAATGCTGCAATAGCACTTGTCATTGCAGTTGTAGTATCTCCCTGAACAAATAGCCATTCAAATTTTTCTCTTTCAAAAATTTCATCAATTCTAGAAAATATACGAGAAGAAATCAAATTAAGTGTTTGATTTTCCCTCATTACGTCTAAATCATAATCTGGCTTGATGGAAAATACATTAAGCATCACATCCATCATCTGCCTATGCTGTGCAGTTGCAATTAATTTTACATCAATTCCCATCTCTTTCGCTTTTAAATAAACCGGTGCAACCTTAATAACTTCTGGCCTTGTCCCACAAACTATTGCAAGTTTCATTTTCCACCCTCTTATTCTCGTAGATTTTTTTGAAGTAAAAATACAACTGCCAAACCAATTATTGGTACCACAAACATCGCCCTTATACTAAATTTTGAAATGTATCCCATAAGGGAAATGAACAGAAGTGACCCTATACCGGTTGCAGAATAAGTAATACCATTTAAAAAACCAACTTCACTCTTATCTAATTTTATATTAGCATTTCTTTGTATCAATGGAAAAATCGCTCCCATTGACAGACCAAAAAGATAAAACAAAAAGGGTATTTTTAAAACTATCAATAAAGATAGAAATATAAAAGATAAAGAAGTTATCGTTAAAACATATAACCTGTAATTAACAAATTTTAGGAGAAAATCCATTAAAAAACGTGAAAAAGTAAACAGTCCCCAAAAAATACTCAAAAATAATGCAGCTTGCTGTTTTGTAAAGCCAAAATTTAAAAACAAGTTAGGTGCCCAAGTAGCGGTGCTTATTTCACTAGCCGAATAAAAGAACAAAGAAAGTACGGTTATATAAAAAAGAGGCTTTAAATATGGCTTTGAGCTTGAAAAAGAACCTTCATTAATCTTGATATCAGGAAATTTCATTTTCATATTCCAGATAAAAAGAAAAATAACAAAAGAAAGGTAAATCAAATAAAGATACTTATATGATATCCCACTTTTTAAAAATAGCGAAACAAACATCGGTGATAATATTCCTCCAAGACCAAAAAAACCATGGACAATTCCAAATTTTGGATCTTTAAAGTGACTAAGAAAAGTCGTGGAAGATGTAAAAATAATAGAAAGCCCTGCTCCCAAAAGAAAAACTCCAAGAAGTATGAATTTTAAACTTTCTAAGAATGAAAGTATCAACAATGAACTCAGCAAAAACAAATGACCAATAAAGTGAGTCTTTTTTAATCCTAGTTTATTTATAAAAAATGAAATAATAAATGAAAAAATTGTAGTGCCGGCTGTGTTAACCACTGGAATAAAAGTAGAAAAAGCAACTGTCGCATTCAATTTTTCCTGAAAAACAGGCATAAGTGGTGCTATTGAATTTGCAAGAAGCGCTCCAAGAAAAATATTTAAAAAAATAAATACCATACTTTTTCACCTCTCTCAACGAAATTTTAGCATATTTTTGTATATCATAAAATATATTAAAAATACTGGGTAATACTCTTTCATTCTTTGAAAATCTACTCAAAAATATTTTCATACAAATGTGTTAAAATGATATTAACCAGAAAAAATGGGGAGGTGAAAGTGATGAAAAAGATTCTCATAATAGCCTTTGCAATAATTTTATCACTTAGTATCTTTGCTACAGAAAACGCTTTAGAAATATTTAGTTGGTGGACAGGTGGCGGTGAAGAAGAAGGTTTACTTGCTTTGTTCGATCTCTTCAACAAATACTATCCAGACATTCAAATTATCAACGCAGCAGTTGCTGGTGGAGCCGGTACTAACGCAAAGGCAGTGTTAAAAACCAGAATGCTAGGAGGAAATCCTCCAGATTCCTTCCAAGTTCACGCTGGTATGGAACTTACAGATACTTACGTAATTCCAGGACTCATGGAACCAATTACTTGGCTTTTAAAAGAAACAGGTGCATATGACAAGTTTCCAAAAGACCTTATAGAAATCGTTAGTTACAAAGGTGAAGTTTATTCCGTTCCCGTGAACGTTCACAGAGCAAATGTTGTTTTCTACAACAAAAAAATTGCAAAAGAAATAGGAATGACAAAAGAGCCTACAACATGGCCAGAATTTTTGACATACCTTGATAAAGCTAAGAAAATGGGATACGTTGGTATAGCACTTGGTGACAAAAACAAATGGACATCACTTCATCTTTTTGAAAGCATAATGCTTGCAGAACTTGGGCCAGAAAAATACAACAAATTGTGGAAAGGTGAAGCATCATTCAATGATCCAGCTATAAAACAAGCTCTTTCAATTCTAAAAGACATTCTTGCATATGTAAATTCAGACCATTCCGCTCTAACTTGGCAAGATGCAACAAGAATGGTTTTTGAGGGAAAGGCATTCTGCAACATGATGGGCGACTGGGCAGAAGGATATCTAAAGACACTTGGATGGAAGCCTGGAGTTGACTTTGGATGGTTTGCACTTCCTGGTACTCAAGATGCATTCATGCTAGTTTCAGACACCTTCGGATTGCCAAAAAATGCTCCTCATAGAGAAAATGCTATAAAGTGGTTAAAGTTCCTTGCAACAGTTGAGGCTCAAGACACATTTAATCCAATTAAAGGATCAATACCTGCAAGAATTGATGCAGATAAGTCAAAATACGACGTATATCTAAAATGGTCAATGAATGACTTTTCTACAAAAGCAATCTGTCCTTCCATAATACATGGTTCAGCTGCTCCAGAATCATTTGCCACAGCTCTCATGGATGCAATAAATATATTTGTCACAGAGCAAAATGTAAATCAAACATTCAAAGAAATACTCTGGATTGCAGAAGATAATGGATATCTAACAGATTAAAACAAACGGGGCATCTTGCCCCGTTATTTTGAGGTGAGAGTGTGAGAAAAAAGAACCTTTTTATTGGACTCTTAGTTATTACACCTTCCATAATTGCGATTGCCATATTTGTTTATGGATTTATAGGCTGGACTGTTAGAACGTCTTTTTCAAATTGGAATAGTTTTTCTGCACTTTTAAGGGGACAATACAAATTTGTTGGCCTAAGAAACTATATTAGGCTTTTTCAAGATAGCAGATTTCAAACGGATCTTTGGAATACCTTCTTTTTTACTCTATTTTTCTTACTTGGAACAATCGCACTTGGTATAATCATGGCAATTCTTGTAGATAAAGGATTAAAAGGCTCCAGATTTTTCCAAAACCTCTTTCTATTTCCAATGGCAATTTCTTTTGTTGTAACTGGAACTGTATGGAGCTGGATTTTTGCACCAGGTAATATACCTCAAAATCCACAAGGATTAAATCTTTTACTTTCAAAACTTGGACTTGAAAAACTTATGTGGGGTTGGTACACAAGTACACATTCAATTGGAAAATTCAACGTCGCACTGATACCAGTAATTATAGCTGCTATCTGGCAACTTTCAGGTTATACAATGGCAATGTATCTTGCAGGACTAAGAGGTATTTCTGAAGATATTATAGAAGCTGCAAGAGTTGACGGGGCATCAGAATGGAAAATTTTTTGGAAGATTAAAATGCCACTTTTAACACCAATTACTTTGAGTGCAATGATTATTCTTGGACATATATCTTTGAAAATTTTTGATTTGGTATTTTCAATGACAGGTAGTGGACCAAACTTTGTTACTGATGTTCCAGCTATCTACATGTTTGAATTAACCTTTAGAAGCAATAGATACGCAATGGGCTCAGCAATCGCTATAATTATGTTATGTTTTGTTGCAGTAGTTATTATTCCATATCTTGCAACAAACTTGAGAGGTGAAAGAAGATGAAAAAGTTCTTTTCATATTTTTTTCTAATAATAATAGCTATATATATTATTACCCCTCTTTATGTACTGCTTGCAACAAGTTTTAAACCTTTAAGCGAAATTGGAATTTCTGATATGTGGAAATTGCCAAAAAGCTGGTCTTTAAGCGGTCTTATAAAAGCATTTAATAAACTTTCTCCAAACCTTAAAAATAGTTTTTATTTAACAATCCCCGCTACAATTGTTTCTGCTCTTCTTGGCTCATTAAACGGCTATGTATTTTCAAAGGTAAAATTTAAAGGTGTGAATATAATCTTTGCAATTATCCTTTTTGGAATGTTTATTCCATACCAAAGCGTATTGTTTCCATTGATTCGTTTTCTTCAAAAAGTTAACCTTTATGGAACAATAACTGGATTGATAATCGTCCATGTTGTTTACGGTATACCTATAACCTCTCTGATTTTTAGAAATTACTACAGTGAAGTTCCAAACGAACTTATAGAAGCAGCGTATATGGATGGTGCAGGTTTTTTTAAAACCTACTCAAAAGTATTATTTCCTATCTCAATACCTGCCTTTGTTGTAGTTATAATATGGCAGTTTACAAACATATGGAATGAATTTTTATTTGCAGTAACTGTTACAAGTAATCCTGCAAAACAGCCTATAACCGTAGCTTTAGTAAACCTGGCAGGAAGCCAGGTTGTAGAATGGAATGTGCAAATGGCCGGAGCACTTATTACTGCCCTTCCAACACTCGTTGTTTACATTTTACTTGGAAAGTACTTTATAAGAGGGCTTCTTTCTGGATCTGTAAAGGGTTAAAAGGCAAATTGTGCATCTGAAAATTCCTTTTTTATCCTGTTTATTAACTCCTTTACAGTTATAATTTCTTTTACTTTATATGCATTTTCACCAGCAAAAGCAAAACCTTCTTTTAAAAAACCAAGCTTTGCATTGGTAAGTGCTTTTGCAATACAATACGGTACTTTTTTAAAATCACATGTTTTTAAGCACTTCCAAGAGCATTTTATTGGCTTTTTTCCACCCTTTTCTACATCTTCAATAAATTTATTCTTTATAGCTCGCCCTGGAAGTCCCACTGGGCTATCTATTATTGTAATGTCCTCTTTCTTGCAATTTACATACATCTTTTTAAATTCTTCTGAGGCATCACATTCCTTTGTTGCAACAAATCTTGTTGCCATCTGAACACCATCTGCTCCCAATTTTAAAAATTTATATATATCTCCACCACTGTAAATCCCACCTGCTGCGATTACTGGTATTTTTTTACCATACTTTTTTTCATACACATTAATTTCTTTTACAACCTCTTTTAATATCTTTTCTAGTGAATAGTCAGGGTCAAATATCTGCTCTTTTTTAAATCCAAGATGTCCCCCTGCCTTTGGCCCTTCAACAACAATTGCATCTGGCAGTATACCATAATGTTTCTTCCAGTATTTTATAATTAAACTTGCAGCCCTTTTTGAAGAAACTATAGGTACTATCTTTACACCAGACTCTTTTATTTCCTTTGCAGGTATGTCCAACGCAAGACCTGCGCCCATAAAAATAATATCTATGTGTTCTTCAATTGAAGCCTTTATCAATTCAGAAAAATCTGACAATGCAACCATTATGTTAACACCTATTATCCCATCTGAAAGTTTTCTAGCTTTTCTTATTTCCTTTCTAAGTGCCCTAATATTTGCTTGTCTGTAATTTGTATCAAAATCATCCTCAAACATCCCTATACCAGCAGCTCCAATAACCCCTATTCCACCTTCGTTTGCAACTGCACTTGCAAGACTTGAAAGTGAAATTCCAACACTCATACCACCTTGAATTATTGGAAGCTTTGATATTAAATTCCCAATTTTTAAAACAGGTAATTTCATTTAGATCCCCCCACAAAATTTAATTTTTTAAACACAAAAAAATTATATCATTCTAACTTTTTTAAATCAAGTTAATTTTTCTACAAAAGTTATTCTCATGATATAATTAAAAAAAATAAAAAAGTTGGGGGATATATTATGAAAAGCTTAAAAAAGCAGTTTTTCTTTATATCGTTATTTCTTATTCTATCTTTCACAATATTATTTGGTGTGCTATTAACATATACACTTTACAAGGTAGAAACAAAACAATTAAAAGAATTAATTTATCAAAAAAACAAAGCAGTTTCTTTTTTTGTAGAAAGTTATTTTAAAAAGTTTTATATTACTTTAGATTTTCTAAGCTCCTTAGAAAATGTTGTAAACGGATATAAATTAAATAACATAGAAAAGGAAGAAATTATAAGCCTTTACAAAAAAATTCAGGATGTTGATTCTGACATAAATTATTTATACTCTGGGTATGAAGATGGAAGCATTTTAATATATAACTATACCCCACCAGAAGGTTTTGACCCCAAAGTAAGACCGTGGTATATAGCTGCTGTTAAATCTTATCCACATATATCAAATGGTATTCCATATAAAGAAATTAAAAGCCGAGAATGGCTTGTTTCTATAGGAAAGGCTTTACACGATAAGGAGGGGAATTTAACAGGAGTTGTAGCAATAGATACTTCTGTTAGTAAAATAAATGAGATTATAAATAAAAAAGATAATAATTTTGATTCTCTATATAGTTATATTCTAAATAAAAGTCAAGAAATAATATTTCATCCAAACAAAGAATATATCTCAAAAACTATTAAAGAATTAGTTGGAAAAGACTTTGACCTTTCAAATAATGAAGGCTATTTTGAATATAGGCTATATAAAGATAATAAGATAGCATACTTTACAAATTTAAACTTTTTAGGATGGACCGTTGTTACAGTAGTAAACAAAGATGAGATAATTTCAAAAATTATTAACAGTTTAATTTTTCCAACATCAGCGGTTATAATCACCTCAATTATTTTTGGAATATGGTTTAGTCTTTCTTTATATGGAAAAATTATTTCTCCAATTTCATACCTTAAAGAAAGAATCCAAAAGATCGCAAATGGAATTTTTATAAAAGATCAATTCAAATATCCCGACAATGAAATAGGTATAATTGCAAATGAAGTTGAAAAACTTACAGAAAAAGAACTTTACAAGAAAAACCTGGAATTAATGGAACTAAATAAGAAATTAAAGTATTTATCTGAAAGAGATCAACTAACTGATCTTTACAACAGGCATAAAATGAACGAGGAAATAAGAAAACATTATTATAACTTTAAAAGATATGGTAGACCTTTTTCTCTTTTAATGGTAGATATTGACAAATTCAAAAAAATAAACGATACATACGGACATATGGTTGGTGATGAAGTACTCAAAAAATTGGCAAAAATACTAGTTAAAAATATTAGAAAAACAGATATAGCATCAAGATGGGGTGGAGAAGAATTTTTAATCTTACTTTCTGAAACGGATTTAGAGCAAGCAATAGAAGTGGCTGAAAAAATCAGAAAAACTATTGAAAAAGAAAGTTTTCCAAAAGACATAAGAATTACCGTCAGCATTGGAGTAGACTCTGTAGAAAACCATGAACATATAAAAGATTTACTAATTTTAGTTGACGAAAAATTATACAAAGCCAAAGAAAGTGGAAGAAATAGAGTAGAATATTAAAATAAGAACCTCCAAACTGGAGGTTCATTTTTCAATATAGCTTATTATATTGGCTATATCAGAAGGTGTAACTCCAGGTATTCTCATTGCTTGACCAATAGATCTAGGTAAAATCTTTTTTAGCTTTTCTCTTGCTTCAGTTGAAAGATTTGGAACTTTATCAAAATTTATTTTAGAAATATCAACCGATTCATATTCCTCAAAAACTTTAACATCCTCAAGCATCTTTTCAATATATCCTTCATACTTTATCAATATCTCTATCTGTTCTAAAAGTTCTCTATCTTCAATAGGCTCACTATCAAACTCTTTTACATGTCCATACTCAATTTCAGGTCTTTTCAATAGATTATACAACTTTGTTCCTTCTTTTAGAGGAGTTGATCCTAATTCTACAAGTCTATCATTTACAATATCTGATGCTGGAACTTTGACATTCTTAAGCCTTTCTATTTGATATTGGATCTGTTTTTCAAGATTAATTACCTTTTCATAGAACCATTTTGGAATCAAACCCACTCTATAGCCATACTTTGCAAGTCTTAAATGTGCGTTATCATGGCGCAGTAAAAGCCTATATTCAGCACGAGAGGTTAAAAGTCTGTACGGCTCATCAACACCCTTTGTAGTTAGATCATCTATGAGTATTCCAATATAGCTTTCGGATCTTTTTAAAATCAATGGCTCTTCTCCTAAAATTTTCATCGCTGCATTAATTCCAGCAATTAAACCTTGACCTGCCGCTTCTTCATAACCACTTGTTCCATTAATCTGGCCTGCAAAATAAAGACCTTCCACTATTTTTGATTCAAGTGTTTGAAACAATTGTGTCGGGTCAATGTAATCATATTCGATTGCGTATGCAGGCCTTACAATAACTACGTTTTCAAGACCAGGTACAGTTCTAAGCATTTTTACCTGTGCTGCATACGGAAGGCTGGTAGATAAACCATTTAAATAAAATTCTTGAGAGTTTCTTCCTTCTGGCTCAACAAAAACTTGATGCGAATCCCTGTTAAACTTTACGACCTTATCCTCAATCGAAGGGCAATACCTTGGTCCAACGCTTTGAATTAATTTAACATCTCCATACAGTGGTGAATAAACAAGATAATCCCTTATTATCTTATGAGTCTGTTGATTTGTATGGGTAAGCCAACATGGATGATCCTTTGGTAAAACCTTAGGTTCACTAAAATAAGAAAAAGCCCTAGGCTCATCATCCGTATCCTGGCGAATCATCTTTGAAAAATCAATACTGCTTTTTAAAACTCTTGCTGGAGTGCCAGTTTTGAATCTTGAAAGCTTAAAACCAAGTTCTAACAAAGATTTACTCAAACCTTTTGCAGGAAGATCTCCCATTCTTCCTGCTTCCATAGTATCTCTGCCAATAAATATTTTACCGCGTAAAAATGTTCCTGTAGTAAGTACTACTGCTTTAGCGTAATAATCTATACCAAAAGAATCCACAACACCTTTTACTTTTCCGCTTTCTACCAATACCTTTTCTACAACTCCATATCTGAGTATTAAATTTTCTTGAGTTTGAAGCTTATTTTTCATAATCTTTGAATACTCAAACTTATCTATTTGAGCCCTTAAGGCCCTTACAGCGGGGCCTTTACCAGTATTTAACATCCTAACATTTATCATAGTTTCATCTGTTGTCTTTGCCATTTCCCCACCAAGTGCATCTATCTCACGCACTACAATACCCTTTGCAGGGCCTCCTATTGCAGGATTACATGGCGCCCAACCTACGTTATCAAGATTGGTAGTTAATAACAGCGTTCTAAGCCCAAGCCTTGCAGTTGAAAGTGCCGCTTCAATTCCAGCATGTCCTGCACCAACAACAATCACATCAAAGTTCTTATCATCATCAGGTCTTTCAAAAAACAAGAAAATACCTCCTTTGAGTTTTTTTAGTATATTTTATTTAAGTATACCACACTATTTTTTCATATGTCTATAATATTTTATATATATGATAAAATAATTATGCAAGGAGGGATTGTCTTGAAAAATAAATTAACTCTTCAAAATCTCTTTAAAATATTCTCAAGTCAGACTAAACTTGAAATACTAATAACCATTTTTGACAACAATCTAACTGCTTCTGAAATAGCAAATAGATTAAACAAAGATCTCTCAACCATTTATAGACACCTTGTTCAATTAAAAAATATAGGAATTTTAAAATCAAAAAGAGTTAAGGGCATTGAGTACTTTGATTTTTCATCAACCAAAGTATTTCAATTAATTGAAAATGCTATCGAGTTTTTAAACGAAATTAATGGTGAACATGTTATTGATTGTTCCAGCTTAAAAGAATGCTTTTTTGCAAAAAGTCCTAACAATTTAAATCCAGATTATGTTCTAGATGTAAGAGGAGAAATCTGTCCTGTCCCTGATATAAAAACAAGAAAAATGCTTGAAACATTAGAGGAAGGGAAAATATTACTAGTAATTGTGGATTACCCATTATCTGCAGAAAGGATCCCTATTTCCGTCTCAAAGATGGGTTCAAAAGTGCTTGCAAAAATTTCAGAAAAAGCAGGTGAAGTAAAAATTTTCATACAAAAATAAAGGCGCTCTTTTTTAAACAGAAGAGCGCCTTTATTTTCAATTAATGTTATAATTTCTCATACTCTTCTTCTGTCATTAAATCTTCTAACTCGCTTTCATCACTAATTTCTATCTTTGCAATCCAGCCTTCTTCTTCTGCAGAATCACTTATTAATTCTGGGGTTGTATCAAGCTTTTCATTAACTTCAATAATCTTTCCACTAACAGGTGCATATACACTACTTGCAGCTTTTACAGATTCAATCGTACATAATTGCTCACCTTTTTCTATAACTTTTCCTACTTCTGGAAGATCAACATAAGTTACATCTCCTAAATCTTCCGCTGCCCTTTTTGAAATACCAATTATTCCAATCCCATTATTTACCAATATCCATTCATGAGTTTTTGAATATTTTTTCATATTTTTACCCCTTTCTCAATTTTTATTTCAAATATGTATAGCCCAATTACCTTCAAAAGCACCAAGGAGTGTTTCGGTTAGTGTTGGATGTGGATGG
>NZ_NKRG01000013.1 GCF_003351105.1 Thermosipho africanus Ob7 | reverse complement strand
TTAAGTTTTTTTCTAGGATAACAATAAAAAAATAAAGAACTATAAAGTGTAATTTTACAAAAATGAAATAAATAAAACAGATTATTGTCAAATAGATTTGCATCAACAAAGTATATATTGAATAAATAAAAGCAATATTATTTGTATCGAAAAAATCAGAAATTTACTAATACTACTTTTTGAATTATTTACATAGGAGGGATCTTATGTTTGAACTAAAAAACTCTAGAGTTTTAGTAATTGGTGGGGCAGGTTTTATAGGTTCTCATGTTGTAGAGGAGTTATTAAAAGAAGACGTAAAAGAAGTCATTATTTATGATAATTTTGTAAGGGGAAAAATGAAAAATCTAAATGAAGCTTTAAAAGATCCTAGATGTAAAATATACGAATACGGTGGAGATATTAGAGATATTGACATTTTAAATTCAGCAATGAAAGGTATAGATTATGTTTTTCACTTAGCTGCTCTATGGTTATTACAATGCTATGATTTCCCAAGAGCTGCTTTTGAAACAAATATAGCTGGTACTTTCAACGTTATCGAAGCTTGCAAAAACAACAATGTAAAAAAATTAGTTTTTTCATCATCTGCTTCAGTATATGGAAATGCATTAGAAATCCCAATGAAAGAAACTCATCCATTTAACAATGAAACCTTTTATGGTGCAACAAAAATTGCTGGTGAACAGATGTTACACGCTTTTCACAAGAGGTATGGTTTAAATTACGTTGGTTTAAGATATATGAATGTTTATGGACCTAGACAAGATTATAACGGTGCTTATGTTTCAGTAATAATGAAAATGCTTGACAAAATAGACGCTGGAGAACAGCCTGAAATTTATGGTGATGGTTCACAAACGTACGATTTCATACACGTTAGAGATGTTGCAAAAGCTAACATTGCAGCATTAAAAGCCGATGTTACAAGCGGTTTCTATAACATTGGTACAGGAAAAGGAACATCAATTAAAGATTTAGCTGAAATGCTAATTAAACTTACTAACTTTAAAGGTAAAATAAAATATGTTCCTCAAGGGAAAACATTTGTAACTCATAGAATTGGTTCAACTGAAAAGGCTGAAAAAGATTTAGGATTTAAAGCAACCATTGAATTAGAAGAAGGTTTAAAAAGTTTAATTGAATGGAGAAAAAAAGATAAAAAAGAAAGGAAGATATAACGTGAAAATCCCTATTACTAAACCATATTTCTCAGAAGATGAATATAATGAAATTAAAGAAACTCTAGATAGCGGATGGTTAGTTCAAGGACCAAAGGTAAAAAAATTCGAAGAATTATTTTCAAAATACACTGGTGTCAAGTATGCAAAAGCTACTTCTTCATGTACTACAGCTTTGCATCTAGGATTAACTGTATTAGGAGTAGAAAAAGGTCAAGACGTAATAGTTCCTTCTTTTACATATATTGCTACTCCAAATTCTGTAGAATATACGAAAGCCACCCCTATATTTTGTGACATAGATTTAAAAACTTATAACTTAGATCCAAGAAAAGTAGAGGAGATTATAGAGAAAAATTATATTTTTAAAAATAACAATCTTGTAAATAAAAAAACGGGAAATATATTAACTACAATTTTAACCGTTCATCAATTTGGACTAGCTTCGGATATAATAGAATTAAACAAGATAGCAACTAAATACAATTTAAAAATTTTAGAAGATGGCGCCTGTGCTGTAGGCGCAAGGATTAATAATGTACATGTTGGAAATTTCGGCAACATGTGTGCTTTTAGTTTTCATCCTAGAAAATCTATTACAACCGGTGAAGGCGGAATGATAGTTACTAATAATCTTAAGGAAGCAGAATTAATAGAGGCGTTACGATCCCATGGTGCAACATTATCTGATTTACAAAGACATTTAAAAAAAGGGTATTTGCTACCTGAATTCAATTTGTTAGGTTATAATTATAGGATGACAGATATTCAAGGAGCAATAGGAATTCATCAAATGAAAAAGCTAGATTTAATATTAAACAGAAAAAAAGAAATAGCAAAAATATATCTTGAAGAACTAAAAGATCTTAAAGGGTTTGTCTTACCATTTGTTCCAAAAAATTACGAACATGGCTGGCAATCATTTGTATGTAGAATAGATAATGACGTGTTAAAAATGAGTATTGAAGAAGCAAGTGAAAAAAGAAATAAATTAATGGGTGAATTAGAAGATTTAGGTATTGCAACACGACAAGGCACTCATGCGTCACACACATTAGGTTACTATAAAAATAAATACAAATTAAATGATTATGACTTTATTAACTCTTATAAAGCCGATAAATTAACTATATCTCTACCGATGTATTTTGAGATGACAGAATATGAATTAAGTTATGTAATAACTAATTTAAAAAAAGGGTGGAAAAAAATATTCAGTTTTTAATTTAACCATGTAAAAACTCTTCTGAATTTTTCAATTTAAAAACTAAAAAAATTCAAGTGATGAGGTGAAAAATGAAAAAAATATTATTTATTGGCAGTAAAGAAATTGGAGAAAAAACTCTTAAATTAATAGCTAATAAATCACCAGAAAGCCTTTGTGGAATAGTAACAATTAACGATGAAAATGATATGAGAAGTAGAAAAAACAACATAATAAAAATTGGAGAAAATTTAAAAATTCCCGTATTTATAGGAGGTAATCCTGAAATAGAAAAAATAATAAATTTAAAAAAGCCTGATTTAGCTCTAGTAGTTGGATGGTATAAAATAATCCCAGAACGTATATTAAAAATGGTCCCAATGGGATTTTTTGGTTTACATCACTCCCTTTTACCAAAATATAGAGGTGGTTCTCCATTAGTATGGGCAGTTATTAATGATGAAAAAGTTGTAGGAACAACTCTATTTAAACTTGCAAATGGTATTGATAATGGACCAATATTTGATCAAAAAAAGCTAGAAATAAATGAAAAAGACTATATATCAGATATTATAGAAAAAATTAGCGTTCTTGATCTTGAAATGATAGAAAAATTTATTTTTTCAGTAAAAAACGACTTAGATTTAAATCTTAAAATTCAAAATGAGAAAGATGCTACATATTGTTTACAAAGAAAACCTGATGACGGTAAAATTAATTGGAATTGGCCAATCAAGAAATGCTATAATTTTATTAGAGCACAATCAAAACCCTATCCTGGTGCATTTACCTATTTCGAAAATTCTAAAATTATAATTTGGAAAGCTTCCATGACCAATACAATTTTCTATGGAAAGCCAGGAACTATCGTAATTTTTAATGGAAAGTTAGGAGTAATTACAGGCGATCAGAAACTAATGTTATTAGAAAACATAGAAAAATTAGGAAATGACAAGATAAAACCTTTCAAAACTTTCTACTAATCAGTAGGTGATAGTTATGATTTCTGTTCTGCACTGTCCAGTTGTAATTGCTAACAATTCAGTTGTTATATCTAAATATTTACAAAAATTAGGGATTAACTCAAAAGTCATTTCATACTTTAAAACCTGGTTAGATTTTAAAGGCGATATCAATCTAAATTTAGATAAATATCCACTTCCTGAAAGAAATAAAATCGTAAAAAAATTCTTTTCTGAAAATATAGACTTTTTCAAAAAATTTGATATCATTCATTATCATTTTTTTGATACATTAACATATGGAACCTCTTTTGGAGGTTGGAATGCATACCCTGAAAAAAATCCGTACTGGGAATTAGAATATTTCAAAAACTTAGGAAAGAAAATTGTTGTAAGCTCATGGGGTTCTGATGTAAGAAATAATTCAAAGTTTGTTTACTACCAGCTTAAATTCGAAGGAGAAAAAAATTTACCTTATCCACCTTTAAATACTTATAATCAGTACTTTAAAATATGGGAATTTTCAAAATATAGCGATGCAATTGTTCATGGAGATAGTGAACAACTTAACCATGCTCCTTACGGAATTATGATACCTATTCCTTTTGATCCAGAAAGCTATCAAATCACAGAATATAATAATAACTTTAGCATAATTCACGCTCCTTCAAACAAATTTATTAAAGGTTCAAAATATGTATTAAAAGTGTTTGATAAACTAAAACGAAAATATCCTAAAATAGAATTTAAACTTATTACAAATTTAAAACATGAAGAGGCCAAAAAAATATACTCTGGAAAGGGAATTGCCATTGATCAAATCAATTTTTCCATAGGGTTATTTTCTTTAGAAAGTTTGTACTTTGGAAGGGAAGTTATTTCTACTATTCATGAATCAGAATTTATAAATGGTGATCCAAAATTATTCGCACCTATACATTCCGTTTATTCTGAACAAGAATTGGAAGAAAAAATTGAATATCTAATCAATAATTATTCATCAACTATTAATGAAAAGAGAAAATACGTAATCGAAAACTTTTCAGCCGACAAGATTGCTAAGTTGTACAAAGATTTATATCAACTTCTACTGGATAACGAAAAAATACCTTTTATATTTAATCAAAAATGGTTATCTGAATTTGATTCAGTAATTAAAAATAAACAATTTGCAAGTAATTATTACTCTAAAATAACCGACCTTTTATTAGAAAAAAAAGATTACGAAAGGCTAGATTTTGAAATATCAAATGGAATTAATCTTGGAGATAATATTGAACTTATTGCAAAAAAAATATTTTCATTAAGGCTCAGAAAAAAGTTTGAAGAAGCTAACAAACTTGAAAAAGCCAATAAAAAAGTGGTAAATACCGAAAAATACAAAATAATTTATTCTAAATTATCTAAATTGATGGTGAAATAATATGTGTGGAATAGTTGGTGCTTTCCTTAACGAAAATAATTCTGTTTCACCTCAAGACATTAAAAGAATGACAGACGCTATTGTTCACAGAGGTCCTGATGATTATGGAGTATATACCCATAAAAACGTTGGTCTTGGACATAGAAGGTTATCTATTCTTGATCTTTCATATCACGGTCATCAACCAATGATATCTAAAGATGGAAGATATGTTATTACTTACAATGGTGAGATATATAATTATTTGGAATTAAAAAGTGAATTACAATCAAAAGGATACATATTTTACTCAAATACAGATACTGAAGTAGTATTAAACGGATTTATAGAATATAACATCAAAATATTAGACAAATTAAATGGTATGTTTGCTTTTGCAATATATGATAAAAATGACAGCGTACTTTACTTAGCTAGAGATAGATATGGAATTAAACCATTATACTATAAATTAGATAATGCAAAATTATTATTTGCCTCTGAAATAAAAGCTTTATTTCAGTGGAATTTTATTAAAAAAGAAATAGACTTACTTGCCCTTGATGAATACATGTCTTTTCAAAATATTTTTACAGATAGAACTTTATATGAAGGCATAAAAATATTAAAGCCCGGACATTATGCAATAGTTAAATCTGGAAAAAATGAAATATTTTTTGAACAATATAAATATTGGGATTTTAATTTGCACGATGAACTGCAAATTTCAGAAAATGAAGCTAAAGAAGAATTAGAAAGATTATTTATTCAAGCTGTCAAGAGGCAACTAATAAGTGATGTCCCTGTAGGAGCCTATTTAAGTGGTGGTATGGACTCCGGTTCTATTGTAGCAATAGCCTCAAGAAGCTTAAAACGATTAAAAACGTTCACATGTGGGTATGATATGACTTCTGTCGCTGGCTTTGAAGCTGGTTTTGACGAAAGACAGTACGCTGAAATGATATCCAATACATATAAAACAGAACAATATGAAGTTGTCTTACATGAAGGAGATCTATATGAAGTTATAGATAATCTAGTTTATCATTTAGATTATCCAAGGCTAGGAATGTCTTATTCAAATTATTACATTGCAAATCTGGCCTCTAAGTTTGTAAAAGTTGTTTTAAGTGGTGCTGGAGGAGATGAATTATTTGCTGGCTATCCATGGAGGTATTACCATGCTCTTGGTAAAAAAAGTAAAGATGAGTTTATAGATTCTTACTATAATTATTGGCAAAGACTTGTAAAAGACGACGAAAAAAACTTACTATACACTGATGAAATAAAGAAAAAGATTCCAAAGTATAATGCTTATGAAGCTTTTAAATATGTTTTTAAAGAATATGATTTTCCTATAAAAACAAACAAAGATCTCATAAATGCATCTCTATATTTTGAATTAAAAACATTTTTGCATGGCCTTTTAATTATTGAAGATAAAATAAGCATGGCACATTCACTAGAAACTAGAGTTCCATTTCTGGACAATGATTTAGTTGATTTTGCAACAAAAATTCCATTAGAGTACAAACTAAAAAATTATGAAGAATATCAGAAAATAGACGAAAATGAAATAAAGAAAAAAGACAAATATTTTGAGACAAATATCGGGAAAAATATTCTACGAAAAGTTATGAAAAAATTTATTCCTAACGAAATAATAGAAAGAAAAAAGCAAGGTTTTAGCTCTCCTGATGCTTCTTGGTACAGAGCAAAAGGAAAAGATTACCTAATAAAATTCTTAAATAAACCCAACAATACAGAATTTTATAATTATATAAATAAAGATTTTGTAATAAAAACAATAGATAAACATTTTTCAGGCGAAAATAAAAGATTACTATTATGGTCATTTTTAAATTTAAGCAGATTAAAATTGTAAATTAAATTCAAATTCTAAAGTTCTCCCTTAACAAAACTATTTACACATTGTTTACATAACATAAACTTGTAAAATTACAAATGTATGGTAAAATTTAGTCGATGCTGAAGACGGCAGGTCAAATAAAGGCGTATGCCGCCTGCCCGAGGCAGAATGGGAAATATCATTTTCCCATTTGTTGTTGCCTCGGAAATCCGAGGTTTATTTTTTTGTAGGAGGTGGAGAAATTGCTGACTAGAGCACAAAAGGAACAATTAGTTAAAGAATTATCAGAAGTTTTTAAAAATTCATCTTTAATTCTTTTTTCTGACTACAAAGGACTTAACGTTGCACAGATTACAGACCTAAGAAAAAAACTTAGAGAAAAACTTGCCGATGGTGCAAGATATAGAGTAATTAAAAATAGTGTCGCATATCTTGCACTAAAAGAGGCAGGTTACAACGTAGAAGAAATCGAAGATGTTTTTGCTGGTCCACTTGCAATTCTTTACGTTGAAGACGGAGATCCAATCGAAGCAATAAAAATTATCTATGATTTCTCTAAAGAAATGAAAGGAATTCCTTCATTCAAAGGTCTTTACCTTGACGGCAAATTCTTTAGCGCTGATGAAGTTGAAAATCTATCCAAGCTCCCATCCAAAGAACAACTTCTTGCTATGGTTGTCAGTGGTGTACAAGGACCTATCAGAGGACTTGTCAACGTATTATCTGGTACACTCAAGAGCTTACTTTATGCTCTTAATGCTATTAAGGATAAAAAATCAGAATAATTTTATTTTAGGAGGTGTATATGTATGACATTAGAAGAAATCGTTAGCGCAATTGAACAATTGACAGTAGCAGAACTTGCTGAACTCGTAAAAATGTTAGAAGACAAATTTGGAGTAAGTGCATCCGCACCAGTTATGGCAATGCCAATGGCAGGAGCAGCAGCAGGTGGTGCTGCAGCAGCAGAAGAAAAAACAGAATTTGATGTAGTTCTCAAGAGCTTCGGTGCAAAGAAAATTGAAGTTATCAAAGTCGTAAGAGAAATTACAGGACTTGGACTTAAAGAAGCAAAAGATCTCGTAGAAAAAGCAGGAACACCAGATGCTGTTGTAAAACAAGGCGCAGCAAAAGAAGAAGCAGAAGAAATCAAGAAAAAATTGGAAGCAGCTGGTGCAGAAGTAGAGCTTAAATAATAGTAACATAAGTTTCTAAAAAGAAAAGATTTTGTATCAACCCCGTACACAGTGTTGTGTATGGGGTTTTTTTGTGTTTTAATATATAATTGGTGTAATATTCCCCCCTAAATTTTTCTAACTGAGGTGATAGGATGAAAGAGATTAAAAGTGGAAAAAGGACCCGTTTTTCTTTTGGAAGGGTCCAGGCACCTATCCCAGTTCCCAACCTCGTGGAAATTCAAACAAAATCTTACCAGGATTTCCTCGAGAATGGGATACTAAAAGTACTTAAAAAGTTCTCCCCTATAACATCTTCCAAATCAGATTTGAGAAAGGAAAAGGGATTTTCCCTTGAGTTTGTTTCTGTACGTGTTGGTGAACCACAAAATACTGTTCAAGAATGTAAAGAAAGGCTTTTAACTTACACAGTTCCAGTATATACAACAGTTCGTATTACCGATAACAGCACGAATGAAATGATAGAAGAAGAAGCTTTCTTGGGGTATTTACCATACATGACTCCAAGAACAACATTTATAATCAACGGTGCTGAAAGAGTTGTTGTAAACCAACTTGTAAGAAGCCCTGGTATATATTTTGTGGAAGAGCCAAGAAAAACAAGTGGAACTCGTCCGATTTATGTCGCTCATTTCTTGCCTGTAAGGGGAGCTTGGCTTGAAATATTGTTAAACCTTAACGATGAAGTATTTTATGCAAGAATTGACAGAAAAAGAAGAGTTAATCTTTTCTTACTGCTCAAGGCACTAGGATATAGTGATGACTTAAAGCTTTTATCACTCTTCCCACAATGGATTGATGTCGATGACGAATACACATTAATGCATTCTGAAGGACTTGTCGTACTTGAAGATGTTAAAACAAAAAGTGGTGAATTAATAGCAAAACGTGGTGATGTTATAACTCAAGGATTAATTGAAAAACTTGCAAATTCTGAAATTGAAAAGATTAAAGTAGCTCACAGATATGCTGTAAATACCTTAGAAAAACTTAAACATACATATGGAGATGACGTAGAAGAAAATAGAGCATATATTGAAATCTTTAGAAAATTAAGACCTGGTGAACTTCCAAGAATAAATGCTGCAAAAATATTCTTAAATAATCTTTACTTTAATGAAGAAAGATTCGAACTTTCTGAAGTTGGTCGTTTTAAAATGAATAACAGACTCGAAGAAGCATATAGAAAATACTTGATTGATGTAGAAGGTAAATCACCCGAAGAAGTAGAAGGAGTTAAATATACAGAAACTTCCAATGTTTTAACCCCTATGGATATTGTCCTTGCATCAAGAAATTTAATTGAAATAGATAAACACCCAGGAACAATGGATACAAAAGACCACCTTGGGAACAAAAGGGTTAGAACCGTTGGAGAACTTATCAGAATTGAATTTGAAAGAGCATTTTCAAAAGCTGTTTTCATGATCCAAGAAAAACTTGCTACATATACTTCCCTTGATAAAATATCAGTTCAAAGTCTTATTAATGTTAGATCAATTATCGCAACTATAAATTCATTCTTTGCAACAAATCCTCTTTCACAATTTATGGATCAAACAAATCCTCTTGCAGAACTTACACACAAGAGAAGGCTTACAGCAGTTGGTCCTGGTGGATTAAAAAGAGAACGCGCAAGATTTGAAGTTCGTGACGTTCACCACTCACACTATGGAAGAATGTGTCCAATTGAAACACCTGAAGGTGCAAATATAGGTCTTATTACATCACTTTCAGTATATTCAACAATTGATAAATATGGATTTTTGATAACACCTTATGTAAAAGTAGTAAAAGGAAAAGTAACAGACGAAATTGTTTACCTTACAGCAGATGAAGAAGAAAATTACAAAATAGCTCCATCAACAACTCCCGTTGATGAAGAAGGAAATATTATCCCAGAAAATGTTACAGTCAGATATGAAGAAAAGGTATTGTATGTTAGTAAATACGATGTTCAATTTTTAGATGTTGCACCAAACCAAATTGTCAGTGTCTCTACATCACTAATTCCATTCTTGGAACACGACGATGCTAACAGGGCTCTCATGGGGTCAAACATGCAAAGACAAGGTGTTCCACTAATAGAAACAGAAGCTCCAAGGGTTGGAACAGGAATGGAATGGGAAGCTGCAAAATACTCTGGTACACTTGTCTTAGCAAAACACGATGGTATTGTTAAAAAAGTAGATGCTAATAAAATAATAATTCATAGAATAGATGAAAATGGAAAAGAAATGTACGATTCAATGGGAAATCCAGTTCTTGATACATACGAACTACTCAAATTTACAAGAACAAACCAAGATACATGTATAAATCAAAGACCTATTGTTAATGTAGGAGAAGTTGTAAAAAAAGATGATCCAATAGCAGATGGTCCTGCAACGGATATGGGAGAACTTGCTCTTGGTAAGAATGTCCTTGTTGCATTTGTACCTTGGGAAGGTTATAACTTTGAAGATGCTATTCTTATAAGCGAAGAACTTCTTGAAAAAGAAACATACACTTCAGTTCACATAGAAGTGTATGAAACAACAGCAAGAGATACAAGACTTGGTCCTGAAGAAATTACACCTGATATTCCAAATGTAAGTAAAGAAAAATTAAGAAACTTAGATGAAGATGGAATTATAAGAATCGGTGCATATGTACAAGAAACGGATATATTAGTTGGTAAGGTTACACCAAAGAGCGAAAGTGATACAACTCCAGAAGAAAAAATCATTAGATCAGTCTTTGGTGAAAAAGGTAAAGAAGTAAAAGATTCATCACTAAGAGTTCCACATGGTATTGAAGGAAGAGTCATTGCAGTGCACGTATTTGATAAGGAAAAAGATGGAGACCTTGGCCCAGGAGTCAATAAATTAATAAGGGTTTATGTTGCAATAAGAAAACCACTTGAAGTTGGAGATAAACTTGCAGGAAGACACGGTAACAAAGGTGTTGTATCAAAGATACTTCCAAAAGAAGATATGCCATTTTTACCAGATGGAACTCCTGTTCAAGTTGTATTAAGTCCACTGGGTGTTCCATCTCGTATGAACGTAGGTCAAATTCTTGAAACAAGTTTAGGATGGCTTGCAATGCTCACAAATAAATGGTTTGCAACACCTGTATTTGATGGTGCAAAAGAAAAAGACATTCTCCCTGAACTTTATAAAGCAAGAAAGAAACTTGGACTTGAAGTTGGAGATGATGAAAACAATCCAACTGGAAAAGTTACTTTAAGGGATGGTAGAACGGGTCTTGAGTTTGATCACCCAATACTTGTCGGTTATATGTACGTAATGAAGCTAATTCACATAGCAAGAGATAAAATACATGCTAGATCAACTGGACCTTACTCATTAATTCACCAACAACCATTGGGCGGTAAAGCACAATTTGGTGGTCAAAGGTTTGGAGAAATGGAAGTTTGGGCGCTTGAAGCATATGGTGCCGCACATACATTGAATGAAATGCTTACAGTAAAGAGTGACGATATAATGGGAAGAAATGAAGTTTACAAGGCAATAATGAAAGGTAAAAATATTCCAGAACCTGGTCTTCCAGAAAGTTTCAAAGTACTTGTAAGAGAACTAAGAGGAATCGCACTAGACGTCAGAGTTTATGATAGTGAAGGAAACGAAATAGACATTGAAAAGTTATAATGCCCCATAAGGAGGGAAAATGATGGGTTCAACTTTTAAGAGAAAAATTGCAAAAGTTACTGTCAAAGTTGCCTCACCCGAGGTAATTAGAAGTTGGTCAAGCGGCGAGGTAAAAAAGCCTGAAACCATCAACTATAGAACATTCAAACCTGAAAAAGATGGTCTCTTCTGTGAAAAAATATTCGGTCCTACAAAGGACTACGAATGTGCTTGTGGAAAATATAAAGGCAAAAAATATGAAGGAACAGTTTGTGAAAGATGTGGAGTAAGGGTAGAGTCGAAAGAAGCTAGAAGAAGAAGAATGGGGCATATAGACTTAGTTGCACCTGTTGTACATGTTTGGTATCTAAAAAGCAGTCCAAGTATTTTATCTTCTCTTCTTGGAATACCTGCAAAGGAACTTGAAAATGTTGTTTACTATGGTGGAAAAAGAATCATTGAAAAAATATTGATTGTGACAGATCCAAAAAATACAGACTTTATAAAAGGTTCACAATTATATCAAACAGAATATGAGATATACAGTCAAAAATTAGACTTTGAGGTAGTTCCCGGAGTTATAATTAAATCTCCTTCAACTCCTGTCACTTCTTCTATCTCAGGTGAAGTAAAAATTAGACACGAAAAAACTCATACAGACAGGGAAATAACCTGGGTAGATGTAAGAAAAATATCAAGGGCAGAACATAGATTATACACCGGAATGATTTTAAATGTTAAAAATGGTGATAAAGTAAATCAAGGTGATGAAATAGTCTCAGAAATGCAAATTGATCCAATATATGCTCCATTCGATGGAACAGTTGAAATAGATGAAATATCAGAATCAATTACCGTAAGACCACTTTCAACAAGCAAAGATATTCCTGTTACATTTTCTTTACCATATGGAGTTAAACCTACCGTTTCAAACGGTGCTAAGGTAAAGAAAGGCGACCAATTAACAAATGGAACAGTACTTCCAGCAGTTGTAGCATCTGTAAGTGGTACTATAAGCTTTGGTAAAGATCTCAATGTAAGGCCAAGAGAAGATGGAAAATATGAAGTGCTCAAAAATGGAACTTTATTCGTAGAAAATGTTGTAGAAGAAAAACATTATCCACTCTTTGAAGGTGCATTGATATATGTAGAAGACGGACAAGAAATTAATGAAGGAGACGTAATTGCCGACAGATTCTTATTTGAGGATGAATATCTAACAATTGACGAATTTAAGATATTTGAAGAACATTATCCTGCAATGTTTACTGCAGAATCTGAAGTAGAAAATGATAGGCCAATCGTTGTCATCACAAAAATTGACGATGAAGTATCCGTTGAAACAGGCTTAAAAATTGGTGATATTATAACCGATGACCAATATTGGGCATATAGAGTTCTCTATGGAGAAAAGATTGAAGCAGATTCAGGTGCTGCCGCAATTAAAAAGTTACTTCAAAACTTAGACCTTGAAAAACTAAAGGCAGAAATTGAAGCAGAACTCAAAAAAGTTTCAAAAAGCAGTGGTAGAGCCAAAAAATTACTAAGAAGACTAAAAATAGTTAAAGATCTTCTAAAAAGCGAAACAAAACCAGAATGGATGGTTCTTGAAGCAATACCTGTTGTTCCACCTGACATAAGACCAATGATACAGGTTGAAGGTGGAAGATTTGCAACAACCGACCTTAATGACCTCTACAGACGTGTTATTAACAGAAACAATAGGCTCAAAAAGCTATATGAAATGAACTCACCAGAGATAATAATAAAGAATGAAAAGAGAATGCTCCAAGAAGCTGTTGACAGCTTAATATACAACGGAAGAATGGGTAAAGCAGTCACAGATAGAAATGGAAGACCATTAAAATCATTAACCGACCTTTTAAAAGGTAAAAAAGGAAGGTTTAGAAGAAACTTACTTGGTAAACGTGTTGATTACTCTGGTCGTGCAGTTATTGTTGTTGGTCCTCATCTTAAAATTCACGAATGTGGTCTTCCAAAGAAAATGGCTATGGAATTATTCAAGCCATTTGTTCTTGCAGAGCTTTTGAATAAAGACGATGAAACAAGCAAAACAGCAAGAAAGATGAAAAAGGCAATAATTGAAAAAGAATTGCCACAAGCATATGAAGTACTTGAAGAAATAATAAAAGGACATCCAGTTCTTTTAAACAGAGCTCCTACATTGCACAGGATGTCGCTTCAGGCATTTGAGCCAAGACTTATTGAAGGTAACGCAATACAGCTTCATCCATTAGTCTGTCCTCCATTTAACGCGGACTTTGACGGTGACCAAATGGCAGTTCACGTGCCACTTTCTGCTGCTGCACAAGCTGAAGCAAAGTTCTTAATGCTTTCAAGGTACAATATAATATCACCTGCACACGGAAAGCCAATTTCCATGCCAGGTAAAGATATAGTTGCAGGCGTTTACTATTTAACAATGGTGGATAAAAACTTTGATAGCGTAAAGGAAAAAGATATAAAATGGAAATTCTCTTCAATAGAAGAGGCAGGACTAGCATATGAATTTGGATATATAAAACTTCACGACCCAATTCTTGTAAAAGTTGATGATAAAGTAATCAAAACTACATACGGAAGATTAATCTTTGCAGGTATAGTTCCAGACGAATTTAAAGATTACAACAAAACATATGGCAAAGGTGCAATTAAAGACCTAGTTTACAATACATTCAAAAAATACGGTGTTGACAGAACAGCCGACCTTCTTGACGACATAAAAGATCTTGGTTTCCACTATGCTACGATCTCAGGATTGACTGTAAGTATTACAGACTTTTATATCTCTCCTGAAAGAGAGAAAATTATTGAACAAGCAAAAGCAAAAGTTAGTGAAATAGAAGAATTATTTGCAGAAGGATTCTTATCAGATGAAGAAAGATACAGAGAAACTATTAAAATATGGGCTGATGCTACTGAAAAAGTTCAAGATGCAACATTTGAATATATAGGAAAAGATCCATTTAACCCAATTTACATAATGGTTGATTCCGGTGCTAGGGGTAATAAAGACCAGCTAAAACAACTTGCAGGTATGCGCGGTCTAATGGCTGACCCATCTGGAAGAACTATTGAAATCCCAATTATTTCAAACTTTAGAGAAGGATTATCAGTGCTTGAATTCTTTATCAGTACACACGGTGCAAGAAAAGGTTCGGCAGATACCGCACTTAGAACAAGCTCTGCTGGATACCTTACAAGAAGACTTGTAGATGTTGCACAATCTGTAGTTGTTACAACAACCGACTGTGGCACACACAACGGTGTTAGAGCAACTGTTCTAAAGAGCAGCGATGGTTTAACTGTTGAAAAACTTGAAGACTTCTTATTCGGTAGGGTCCTTGCAAAAGATGTATTTGATCCAAAAACAAATAATGTTCTTGTAAATCCCGAAACAGGCAAGCAATATACAAGAGATACTATAATCGATGATGATGATGCCAAGTTCTTAGGAAATTATTCTGTAAGAATTCCAGTAGTAACTGAAGGCGAAATTGATCTAAGTAGTCCCGAACTTCCAGAAAGCTATTGCGAACTTGCAGAAGATTTCGTATATAATGACGTACACTACGAAGTTGGTACAGAAGTAAACTGGGATATAATTAGAAAAGCAACGTCTGCAGGACTTTCAAAGTTGAAAGTAAAGATATATCCAGTCGTTGGAAAAGTATCAGTTGAGACAGTATTAAGCAGTAAAGATTCCAAACAACTTGTTGTTGATGAGGAATTAGTCGAAGTTACAACCGCAAAAATCCTTGAAGAAAATAATGTAGAATCAGTACAAGTAAGACCAGAAATCATAGTTAGATCGGTTCTTACTTGTGAAGCAGAGCACGGCGTATGTTCAAAATGTTACGGTATGGACCTTTCAAATCACCAGATAGTTGGTGTTGGCGAATCAGTAGGTGTTGTTGCTGCACAATCAATTGGTGAACCAGGTACGCAGCTAACAATGAGAACATTCCACACAGGTGGTATCGCAACAACGGCAGACATTACCCAAGGTCTTCCAAGAGCCGAAGAATTGTTTGAAGCAAGAAAGAAACTTAAAGAACCTGAAGGCGTCTTCTCAAGAGTAAAGGGCTATGTAAAAGATATAGTTGAAGATGAAACTGGTCGAAAGAAAGTTTACATAGAAGATGAAGCTGGCGACATTCATGAATACGAAATTCCGATTAAAGTTAAAGTTGCAGTTAATAAGGGACAAAAGGTACTTCCAGGACAATCATTATCAACTGGTGCAATTAGACCAAGAAAGATTCTTGAAACACTCGATGTTGATGCCACTGCATTGTACCTATTAAAGGAAATCAAGAAAGTTTACGTAGAACAAGGTGTTGATATTCACGATAAACACTTTGAAATAATAATAAAACAGATGCTTGATAAAGTTGAAGTAGTAGATCCAGGTGATACTGATTATCTACCCGGTGATTTGGTAAGACTTGAAACAGTAAAAAGGATTAATAAAGAAATTCTAGAATCTAACGTACAAGTTGATTCAAACAGAAAACGTGTTCTAGGAAAAGAACTACATCACCATCTGATCGCAGAAGATGAAAACGGACAAATAGTAGAAATTGCAAAAGAAGGGGAAGAGGTAACAGAAGAAATTTTAGAAAAAGCTATAAAACTTGGAATTAAAGACCTAGTAGTGAAAAACGGTGAGGGAGAAATTGTTACATATCAAATTCTTCCAAAAGAACCAATTAAATACAGAAGAAGATTGCTCAGAATTACCAAGGCATCACTTGAACGTGTTGGCTGGCTAAGTGCAGCAAGTTTCCAACAAACACCACAAGTTCTTACCGAAGCAGCTATTGAAGGAGCAGAAGATCTATTACTTGGTTTAAAAGAAAACGTCATTGTCGGACAATTGATACCAGCAGGAACAGGTCTTGATATGTTTGCAAACATTCAAATAGAAGAAACTCCAAGACTTGCGCAAGAAAAAGAAAAAATGGCTTAATAACCAATAATAGAGATAACCCCCCTCAAAAATTGAGGGGGGTTATTTGTTTGAAATACGAACTATATGTTATAATTTACTTTGCAGGGGGTGAATGGTATGATATTGATAAAAAACGGAACAATTTATCCAATTACAAAAAGTCCATTTAAAGGGGATATTTTAATTGAAAATGGAAAAATTAAAAAAATTGGAGAAAACATCGAAGAAAAAGGAGCAGAGGTTATTGATGCAACTGGCAAATACATCTTCCCAGGATTTATTGATGCACACTCACATATAGGTGTTTTTGAAGAAGGAGTAGGTGAATTTTATTACCAAGACGGAAACGAATATTCAAATCCACTTACACCTCACGTAAGAGCTTTAGATGCATTTTATCCTGGTGATAAGGCAATAAAGAGAGCTTTGTCCGGCGGTGTAACAACTGTGATGGTTGTACCAGGCAGTGCAAATCCAATTGGTGGCCAGGGATTTATTCTCAAATTCAAGTCCGATATTGTTGATGAAATGGTTATAAGGCAACCAGCGGGGCTTAAAATGGCTTTTGGTGAAAATCCAAAAAGAGTTTATGGTTCTCAAAACAAAACTCCAATGACAAGGCTTGGTGTTGCAGCGGTTATTAGAGAATACTTTACAAAGGTAAAAGATTATATGAGAAGAAGGCAAGAAGATCCTAAAACACCAATTGATTTTACTCTTGAGATTGGTGTAAAAGTTTTAAAGAAGGAAATTCCAGCTAGATGTCATGCTCATAGAGCAGATGATATTGTTACAGCCATCAGGATTGCTGAAGAATTTAATTTTGACTTAGTAATTGAGCACGCTACAGAAGGTTATAAAATTGCTGATTTTCTAAAGAAAAAGAAAATTCCCGTTGTTTTGGGTCCATTATTTGGTTTTAGAACAAAGCTTGAATTAACCGATATGACATACGAGGCAATTAAAATTATTAATGAAAAAGGAATTCTTGCAGCTTTAATGTGTGATCACCCAGTAATACACCTTGAACATGCTAACATTCAAGCTGCAACAGCATTAAGATATGGTGCAAAAGAAGAAGATCTATTAAAAATGCTTACAATAAATCCTGCTAAGATATTAAAAATTGACGATAGAGTAGGCTCAATTGAAGAAGGAAAAGATGCAGATATAGTTATCTGGAACACTCACCCATTTGATTTTAAAGCCAGAGCAGAAAAGGTATTTATTGAAGGAAAATTAGTATACAACGATTAAACAGTTAAAAATAACTTTAAGATCAGCAGCCTTTTTAGGCTGCTGATTTTTTATACACCTAATTTTTCAAAAGAGCTATAGTCCTGTTGTATAATAATACTAATATATAAATATAGGAGGAACAAAAATGATATTGTTTGTTGGCGAATTACTTGCAGATATGATTGCTGAAGAACCACTTGACACAGCAAAGCATTTTGAAATGAAAGTTGGCGGATCACCAGGTAATATAGCCTCTTATCTTTCACAATTAGGAGTTAAAGCTCGAATATTATCTAGAGTTGGAAACGATATTATCGGAAAAAGGATTATAAATAAACTAAGACAAAAAGGTGTAGATACAAGTTACATTCAAATAGATAAAGAATACGGAACAACTCTTGTTTTCGTTCAAAAAACAAAAGATACTCCAGATTTTTTTGTTTTAAGAGGTGCCGATAGATTTATTAATCTGCCTAATAATGATATATTTAATGGAATTAAAATACTCCATTTAAGTTGTTGGACTATTTCATACAATGGCTTATTTAAAAAAATCGTTTCAATTTTAGGTGAGGCTATTAAAAATAGAATCTTAATCGGTTTTGATCCAAATTGCAGGGATAAAATTTTCAAATGCGATAAAATAGATATAGAAAAAGTAAAATTTATTTTGAAACATACTAACTTTTGCAAACCCTCACTTGATGATGCAGTAGCCATATTTGGCGAAAAAGATTATTCTCTTGAAGATACAATAAAATATTACATAGATAAATTTCATGCCTTGGGCGTTAAAAACATTGCATTAACTGCTGGAAAATTTGGTGCATATGTTTCTGATGGAAAAAATACATTACACATTCCAAGTAATGCAAAAAAAGTTGTTGATGCAACTGGTGCTGGTGATGGTTTCTGGGCTGGTATGTACTATGGAATATTAAATGGAAAGAACTTTGTAGAGTCCTGTAAAATGGGGAGTAAAGTTTCAGCTCATATTCTTAAGTTTGTTGGTGCTGATGTAGAGTTAAGTAATAAAATATGGGAGTGATGTCGATGAAAAAAATTGCTTTTTTCAATCCTCAAGGAAATTTTGATAAAAATGATAGTCATCTAACTGAGCATCCAGACTTTGGAGGTCAACTAGTATACGTAAAAGAGCTTGCAAAAGCAATAGCTTCAAAAGGAATCCAAGTTGATATTATAACAAGACAAATAATAGATGAAAAATGGCCTGAATTTTCGGAGCCTTTTGATTACTATCCAGATTCTCCTAATTTGAGAATAGTTAGAATACCATTTGGTGGAAAAAAGTTCTTAAATAAAGAAAAGCTTTGGAAATATCTTCCCGAATATGTCGAGGGAATTTACAGCCTCTACAAAAAAGAAGGAAGTTTTCCAGATTTTGTTACAACCCATTATGGTGATGGAGGAATAAGTGGTGTTTTGTTTTTAGAAAAAACGGACATTCCATTTTCATTTACGGGGCATTCATTAGGAGCATGGAAACTTGAAAAAATGTTAAATGAAGGATTTTCTAAAGAAGAACTTGAAAGAAAATTTAAATTCTCCGTAAGAATACTTGCAGAAAATCTTGCGATAAAATTTTCATCTTTTGTTGTTTGTAGCACCTCTCATGAAAGATATGTGCAATATTCGCATAAATTGTACAATGCTGATCCAAACAGTGATAAATTTAAAGTAATTCCTCCTGGAATTAACTCCAAAATATTTAATTTCAAACCTCATAAAGAAGATGAAATAATAGAAAATTATTTAAACAATGTTTTTTCAAGTGCTCCAAAAGAAAGACAAAAACTACCATTTATAATTTTATCTAGTAGGATCGATAGAAAGAAAAATCATATAGCAGTTGTCCGAGCATTTTTAAAAAACAAAGATTTAAAAGAAAATGCAAATTTAATTATTGTAGTAAGAGCAATAGATGATGTCATTAAATTTGTAAATGAAAAAGATAGCGAAGAATCAGAAATCTTAAGGGAAATAATTAATGAAGGTAAAAAAGAAATCGGAAATAGTATATTTTTCTTGAATATTTCCGATCAAAAAAGACTTGCTTCTCTATATAGAGTTGCTGCAAAACGCAATTCGGTTTTTACCTTACCGTCACACTATGAACCATTCGGACTGGCTATTATTGAAGCAGCCGCTTGTGGATTAGTCGTTGCAGCAACAAAATATGGCGGTCCCGTTGAAATTTTATCTGATAATAAGGAACTACTATTTGATCCTGAAAATGTTGATGATATTGCAAACAAATTGTATATTGCCTTAACTAAATACAACAGCACGCAATTTATTAAATTATCTAGAAAATATACTTGGGAAAGTACCGCCGACAAATACCTTGAAAATATTGACAAAGTTTTGAAAAATAAATTAGAAATTAATAAAAAGCAACTTCAAGATGATATTAAAAAATTTCTAAGCAAAATTCTATAATTTCTCAAAAATTAATTTGTTATTTTAATATTATGTAATGTTTTCTTATTTTTTTCAAAAGTGCTATAATTAATATGAGGTGAAAGCATGAAAAAATTAATATTCTTATTCATTATTATTATATATAACATACTCAGTTTCTCTCTAACTTTGTATACTTATCCACAAGACAACGTAAAGTTTTTTGATGAAAATGGAAAACTAAATGGAATATCTCACAAATTTATCAAAATTTTGAACGAAAGATTAAAAATGTACGATATCAATATTGAATATAAATCAACCCACCCCAAAAACCTCTCCGAGATTCTCTCAGCCCTCGAAAAAGATGAAATTCAAATATTTATAGGCCTTGCAAAAAATGAAGAAAGATTAGAAAAATTTAAATTTACAAATTATCCACTTTGGAGTGTACAGCTTGCTCTACTTGCCAAAAAAGAAAATAACGATACAGAAAATTTCCACAACAAAAATATTGGAGTTATATCAAATTCAAAAACCGAAGAATTATCTAAAATATATTTCAAAGATGCAAAATTTGTCAAATTCGACGGTGTCTCAAAAGCAATAGAAAGTTTATTAAAAGAAAAAATAGACTTTTTATCATATAACTCTTTTTTACTTGGATATTATCAAAGTATATACTATGATTCTTTAAAATTAATAAATATTAAAAACGAAAAATATAGACAATACATTGCTTTTTCAAAAAACGTTGATGATAACGTTGTTGATATTTTCGACAATGTTTTAAAAGAACTTTTTAAATCAAACGAATTTGAAAAATTGTTTGACGGATATTATGGAATAATCCCAGGAAATATAGTAGAACTTGTAACTATAAATTGGCCACCTTACGAATACTATGAAAATGGAAAATGGCAGGGAATTGACTATGAAATTTTAAATCTTGCTTTAAATGAGATGGGGCTAAAATTAGTTACATACAAATACCCATGGAGCAGATGCCTTCAATTAATGAAATCAAAATCATCAGATATTGTTTTAACTCTGCTAAAAACAGAAGATAGAAAGCAATATTTATACTTTACCGAAATTCCAATTAGTCATGGAAAAGATGTATATTTCTTTCTAAAAGGTAATCCAAATAGGAATATTGCTGGATACATAAAAGGTTATGCATATCCTAAAGAGTTTTTCAAATCACCTTACAAAAAAGTACCAGTTGATTCAGATGAGCGAGGTATGATTTTTCTTTCACAAAAAAGGATTGATTTATTTATAACAAACCTTTATGTGGGACTATTTTATGCAAATAAGTATAATATGGACGTTGAGTACTCAAAGACAATTAAAGAACAAGAGTATTATGTTGGTTTTTCAAAAACGTATTTTGGTAAGTTTTTATCTGAGCAAATTACAAAATTATTAGAAAGATTTAGAAAAGATGGAACATATAAAAAAGTTTATGAAAAGTACAATTTACAATGGGAGGAATAAAATGCTAAATAAAAAAATTATATATTCTCTAATAATTGTGTTTTCATTTATATCTTTCTTCATATATTTATCTTATTGGCAAAAAGACATTTCACAAAAAATTGAAGTTTATTCAAGTGGTATTGAATATCCACTTTGGCTGCTAGATACTGATGGTCTTAATATGTTGTCAGTTATCATTCTAAAAGATAAAGAATTTTGCCACATAGAGATATTTGATCAAAACGGTAATTTACTTTTAGAAAAAGGGAAAAAGAAAATATTTTCTATAAGATATTCTAAAACTGCCTTCTTTGAGAACATAATCATTGGCTCTATATATTTTTATGTTTCTCTTACTAGAGTTATCTCAATATTCTTTTACATACTTTTTATATCTCTATCATTCATGGTTATAACCTCTCTGTACTTTAAAAATGCTGAAAAAACACAAAAATTACTTGAATTAAACGAAGAACTTTCAGAAGCAAATGAAGAGCTTGAACAAACTATTAGAGAACTCGAACAAACTCAAGAATCTCTAATTATTTCTGAGAAAATGGCTGCTCTTGGAAAGTTAATGTTAAATATTGCACATGATATAAATACACCAATAGGAATAATTTTTACAGCTTCAACTGAAATTGAAAATATTTTAGAAAGTAATAGAACTGATAAAGAAACTTTAAAACAACTTTCAAAGATAATAATTAAAAACTCTCAAAAAATAGCTGAAATAATAAGCTCACTTAAAAAAACTGCCATCCATGAAGTATCAGATAACTTTTCAAAATTTAACATTAAAGAATTGGTGGAAGATATTGTTGATACTTTATCTTTAAATCTGAAAAAGAATAATATAAAAACAATAATTGATGTTGATGATAAAAATATTTTTTCAAACCCTGGGGCCATAGCACAAATTTTAATGAACTTAATTAGTAATACAGTTGATCATGCATTCAAAGATGAAAAGAGTGAAAAAATAATTTCAATATCTGCAGAAGTAAATAAAAAACATTTAAAGATAATAGTAAGTGACAACGGTGTGGGAATTGATGAAAAAATTCAAAGAAAGATTTTTGATCCTTTCTTTACTACCAACAAAGAAAAGGGAACTGGCCTTGGTTTAAGTATAGTTCATCAATTGGTTGTTAAACTACTAAAAGGGCATATTGAAGTAAAAAGTAATAAAGGAAAAGGAACAACATTTATCATAATAATTCCTTTGAAGGAGGAAAACAATGGATAAATGGAAAATACTAATTGTTGATGATGAACCAGACGTTCATACATTAACATCTATAATACTTAAAGATATTGAATTTAAAGGAAAAAAGCTAGAAATGATTAACGCATATTCCCTAGATCAAGCAAAAGAAATATTAAAAAATGAAAAAGATGTTGCACTTGCAATTGTAGATATTGTAATGGGAAATAAAGATGACGGTTTTAAACTTATACAATTTATTAGAGAAACTTTAAAAAACAGACTCATGAGAATTGTTGTCAGAACAGGCCAGCCTGGAGTTGCTCCTCCAAGAGAGATAATACTAAAATATGATATTAATGACTATAGAGAAAAAAGCGAATTTTCAAGTAATGCACTTTTTACACTCGTAATTTCAAAATTGAGAGAGTATTCAGATCTTCTAGAACTATATAATCAAAGAGAGATATTAGAAGAATTTGCAAATATAAATTTTCACAATTTAGATGATTTAAACCTATTTTTTGAAAAAATAAAAAACATTTTATCTATGAATATAAATATTGAACATTCTGTATTAGACTATTCAGATAATGGCGATGAATGTGACATTATCGACAAAACTCTATGGAAATCAAACAACGAAGTTGGATTTTGTATAAAGTTAGAAAAAGAAAAAAGAATAAAATACACAATTAAATTTGACAATCAACTAAGTAATGCATACAAAAACATACTGAATTTGACTTTATCAAAGCAAATCTTAAGCATTGAAAACAATATCCTTTCTAAAGAACTAATTGATAACCTGTACCAAATTATATATATACTTTCTGAAACAACAGAAACAAGATCATTTGAAACTGGCGAACATGTAAAACGTGTAGGATTAATAACTAAAGTGATAGCAAAAGAATTGGGATTTAAAAACCAAAAGTTAGAGTTTATATCCACATCAGCAATGTTGCATGATATTGGAAAAATAGGAATACCTGATGCTATATTAAATAAACCCACTAAACTCGAAGATAATGAATGGGAAATTATGAAACAGCATACAATTATTGGTTATAAAATCTTAAGCACAGTTGACAACCCACTATTCAAAATGGCAGCCAACATTGCCCTTTATCACCATGAAAACTGGGATGGAAGTGGTTATCCAAAAGGATTAAAAGGTGAAGAAATACCACTTGAAGCCCGAATTGTCGCACTCGTAGATTTATACGATGCTTTATCAACTGATAGGGTATATAGAAAGGCTTGGCCAGAAGAAAAGGTTTTAAAATATATAAAAGAACTTAATGGGAAAAAGTTTGACCCAAATATTGTAGAAATTTTCCTAAACATATATGATAAAATTAAAAATTTTTATTAGAAATAAAAAATAAATATCACCACTGTCAACAAATATCTTTCATTAAAAATATACCTTGACCAATGTAAAAATTATTTTCAATCAATCTAATCATCTTAGGATGAACAGAGAGTGTGTCTATTAATATTGTTAACTGCTGCCCTAGTAACATATATGTAATCTGTGCCTTTAGCTTCCTTTCATTCATTCCTCTCATCTTTATCCTCTATTTTGCCTTTCTATGTACCATTCTATTTCCCATCTTTTGCTATATGTCAACCTTTTTATTTCTCTTCCCATAAATTCTTTCCCTTTTCTTCCACTAGGTCTTACATATAACTTCATCTTTTCTTTCATTTTTTTCAGCAAACTCTCATTGCCAGTACCCTCTATCTGCTAACAATATCT
>NZ_NKRG01000012.1 GCF_003351105.1 Thermosipho africanus Ob7 | reverse complement strand
CTCAAGTCTTTTCTTTAAAGATGCAGAATCATTGGATTTATTAGAATCATTTCTAATAATACCAGCAGATTCATAAATAAAAGGAGGAACCTTAGAAATATCAGAAATAATAGATTTAGGCCTTCCTTTTTTAGAATTGAAGACATTATCGTCATAACCAGATTCCTCATATTTTTTAACCCATCTAGAAAAGGCAGATTGAGAAATATTATATTCGGAACAAATATCGTTTTGAGATTTATCAGAATTAAGGTATTCCTTAACAACTTGAAGTTTAAAATCAGAAGAATATTTTTCCCTTTTTCTCATATAAAACACCCCTTTCATCTCTTTAATTTAATGATATCATTTTCTTATTTTTTCTCCAAATTTTCTATGGGGTGATTACGACAAGCAAAAGAAAGAGGAGAGAAAACTGCTAATATAGTTGACAATTTGAATGAACAAGCAAAGAATATAGGACAAATATTTGAAACAATCAATTCAATAGCAGAGCAAACAAACTTGCTCGCTTTAAATGCAGATATAGAAGTAGCAATAGTGGGGTAGTCCAGAATAGGATTTGATGTAATTGCAGATGAAATAAGAAAACTTGCAGAAGAAAGTAAAGCAGCAACAAATCAAATAGAACAAATATTAGGACAGATAAGCCAAGGTGCAATTAACGCAGATAAGCAACTAAAGATGTCATTAAGCTAGTTGAAAATATTAATATAAAATCAGAAACAGTAGTAGAACAGTTTGATAAGATTACAGACAAAGTAACAAGCATGTCAACAGAAATAGAAAGCTTAGCAGCAAGTTCTGAAAAAACAGGGAGCAGCAGCACAAGAAATAAGTAGTGCAATGGATATGTTATCTCAATCAATTTTAATGATAGCACAACAGATAGAAGAAATAATGGAAGCTGTAAAACAACTTGCATATGCAAGCCAAGACATAAGTGCATCTTCTCAAGAATTGACCGCTTTAGCAAATAACCTAGTTGAACAGGTAAAAACGCTTAAAGTTTAAAAATTCTTTTTAGAAAAAACAATGGTTATAATCCAAAGTAAATCTCCCCATCCTAACAATCAAGGATGGGGAGATTTATTTGTTATAATCAACTCCTAAGGTTTAAACCTTTATAAAAATTTGTGTTATATTAAAACAATCTTTAAAATATATTTTTTTGTAAAGTTAATTTTGAAATTATTCACCAACTGTATATTTTACAAATCTTGAAACTCTTATGTTTTCTCCTATCTTTGCAATAGATTCTTTAATTAATTCTTCAACGGTTTTATCTTCATCAAATGCAAATTTTTGTTCATACAAACAATTTTCTTCAAAGAATTTGTTTAATTTTCCTTCTACGATTTTTTCAATAACATGTTCTGGTTTTCCAGAATCTTTTAATTGGTCTCTATAGATTTCTTTTTCCTTTTCAATAACTTCTTGTGGGACATCTTCTCTTCTTACCCATCTTGGTGACATTGCTGCAATGTGCATTGCAATTTTGTTACCTAGTTCTTGGAAGTCTTCTGTTCTTGCAACAAAATCTGTTTCACAATTTAATTCAACTAAGACACCAATTCTTTTGTTAAAATGAACGTAAGCTGCGATAATTCCATCGCCAGTTTCTCTTGAAGCTTTCTTTGCTGCCTTTGCAATACCTTTCTTTCTTAAAATTTCAATAGCTTGTTCCATATCTCCATTTGCTTCTTCAAGTGCCTTTTTACAATCCATCATTCCAGCACCTGTTCTATCTCTTAATTCCTTAACAAGTTTTGCATCAATCATACTTTCTCCTCCTCCTCCTCTTTATTTTTAGACAATTTTCTCCATATCCCATTTTCCATCATTTAATACCATTATATATTCAAAACCCAAATCTTTCAAATTACCTAAAGTATCATAAATACCTCTTCCTACATCTTCCAATCTGTGAGCGTCAGAACCTATTGTAACATATTTTCCACCAAGGTCTCTATAAAGTTTTAAAATATCATACGAAGGGTTTGGTTCACCGTATCTGTATATTGCAGAAGTATTAACTTCTAATATCTTTCCTTCTTTAATAATTTTCTTAAAAATTTCCGAGATCAATGGATATAATTTTTTTGAAAATGGCTCATTATTTTTTACAAACCTTCTAGGAAAATCAAGATGACCTAATACATGAAAATCATTGACAACTTCGATTATATTATACAAATCCTTTAAATAATTTTCATACATCTTTTGAATATCATCATACTCCTTATACGCATGGTATGATAATATAACAAAATCAAATTCTTTTAAATCTATGTCAATTTTTGATTTACCATCCCATCCAAACTCTACTCCAACTAAAAGTCCATATTTTTTCATTGCTTCTTTATAGCTTTTTACATCAAATTTAAAGTTATGATCCTTTTCAACTGCCTCGTAATGATCCGTAATTATAATCTTCAAATTCTTTTCTCTTGCATATTTTACAATATCTTCTACACTTGAATTTGAATCTGGAGAAAAATTACTGTGTATATGATAATCAATCATTTATTTTTCCTCCTGCAGCCTTTACTAACCACTTAAAAATAGGGTGAGGTTTTCCAACTTTTGATTTATATTCTGGGTGATATTGAATACCTACAAAGAATGGATGATCATCAAGTTCAACTGCTTCAACAAAATCAGATCTTGCTGATATTGTTAGTTTATAACCTTCTTCTCCTGGATTTTTAAATAATTGAGGAAATGCTTCTGCATCAACTTCGTAGCGGTGTCTGTGTCTTTCATACACAACCTCTTGTCCATCATAAATTCTACTTAAAAGAGTTCCTTTCATAATTTGTGTCTTTTGTGCCCCTAGCCTCATTGTCCCACCAAGATTTAATACCTCTTTTTGTGATTCCATCATATTGACTACTGGGTATGGGGTATTCTCATCAAATTCTGTAGAGTTTGCACCTTCTAATTTTCCAACATTTCTAGCAAATTCTATAGCCATAAGCTGCATTCCAAGACAAATTCCAAGAATTGGTTTTTTATTTTCCCTTGCATATTTTATTGCTTTTATCTTTCCTTCTATTCCTCTTCTACCAAACCCTCCTGGAATAATCAATGCGTCAAAATCATCTAAATAGTTTTTGATTTGCTCATCCGTCATATCTTCAAGTTCTTGTGCGTCAATAACTATAGGTTTTTGAGCACCTGAAAGATATATAGATTCAATTATACTCTTGTAAGCATCATCTGTTCCCAGATATTTACCAACTATACCTATTTTCAAGAGTTCAAAAGACTTGGGATAACTCCAATTAAAACTATCATTTATATCAAGACCAAGCTCTTTAGCGATTAATTTGTGAAGATTCAAAGAATGAAGAACATCTGGAACTTCATATACATTAGATGCATCTGGAAGATTTATAACTCTATTTCTTGGAACTCCACTAAACAAAGAAACTTTAAATAAACTATTTGCATCTATAGGCATTTCTGTTCTAACTATAATAGTATCTGGATGGATACCTATCCTTCTTAGAAGCTGAACAGATTGCTGAGTTGGTTTTGTCTTAAACTCGTTTGTGGTTCTTAAATATGGAACGTAAGTTACATGCACAAAATGAAATTTTTCTCTTCCAATTTCAAAAGCAAGCTCTCTAACTGCTTCTAAAAAAACTTCTCCTTCTATATCTCCAACAGTCCCGCCAATTTCAATCACAAGTAAATCGCCATCCATAGTCTTAATTCTATCTTTTATCTCGGATGTAACATGTGGAACTATCTGAACAGTTGAACCTAAATACTTCCCTTCTCTTTCTCTCTTTATTACAGAATAATATATCTGTCCAGCTGTTATATTATTTTTTCTTGAAACATTAATTCCAAGAAATCTTTCATAATGTCCAAGATCAAGATCTGCCTCATATCCATCATCAGTTACAAATACTTCTCCATGCTGATTTGGATTCATCGTACCAGCATCGACATTTAAATATGGATCAATTTTTAATATATTAACATTTACCCCACTGTCTTTTAATATTCTCGCAAGAGATGCAGAAAATATACCTTTACCAATTCCGCTTAATACCCCACCTGTGACAACAATAAACCTTTGAGGCATATTATCCCTCCTTTTATTTAGATTTTACTATTTTTTGTTATAATTCGTGTTTCTTTAAAGTTACAGCTTCTATTTTTTTGTGGTATCATATATTTGGAAACGTTCCAAAAAAGAGGTGAAACTATGAAAACTGCATCAATAATAGCAATTGGTAATGAACTTGTCGAAGGAATTATAGTAGACACAAATTCAAAATATATCTCAAAAAAGCTCTTAGAATACGGCTATAAAACAAAAATTATCAAAACCCTTCCAGATGATTTAGATTTGCTAGTAAAAGAAATAAAAGATTCTCTTGAAACAACCGACCTTGTAGTAACAACTGGCGGACTTGGACCAACGGAAGATGATTTAACACGTGAGGCTGTTTCAAAAGCTCTTGAAAAAAACCTTATTCTTGATGAAAATTTATCAAAAAAAATTATTGAAAAGGCAAAAAAGTTTCACAGTTATGTACCGAAAATAGTAGAAAGACAAGCTATGGTAATTGAAGATGCTACAGTTTTAGAAAATCCAGTTGGTACAGCACCAGGAATGCTTTTAAAAACTCCAAAAAGTACAATTTTAATACTTCCCGGTCCTCCTGTTGAAATGATACCTATATTTGAAAAGGCACTAAACCTCATCGAAAAAGAAAATAAAATTTACCAAAGAAGAATTAAAACCATAAATATTCCAGAAGCAGTTCTTGTAGAAAAATACAAAGATATAATTTACAAGTATAAAGAGGTAAATGTAGCGACAATGGCAAGTCATACTAGCGGTGTAGAATTAAGATTTACAGGTGAAAAAGCACTTGTAGATGAAATAGTTAATATGTTAAGTGAAAAACTTAAAGATTATATTTATGCTTTCGATGACAAAACTATTGAAGAAATAGTATTTGAAAAGCTGCTTTCAAAAAATAAAACCGTCTCATTTGCAGAATCATGTACTGGTGGACTTGTTTCCGCCAATTTTGTAAATCTTTCCGGAGTTTCAAAAGTTTTTAAAGGCTCAATTGTTGCATATTCTAATGAAGTAAAACAAAAACTCTTAAATGTCAATCCAAAGACACTCGAAAAATTTGGAGCGGTAAGTAAAGAATGCGTAGAAGAAATGGCAAAAGGAGTAAGTAAATTATTAGATACAGACTACTCAGTTGCAATATCAGGAATCGCTGGTCCTACAGGCGGTACAAAAGAAAAGCCTGTTGGTACAGTATGGATCTGTGCATACTCAAGGGAAAATGACATATTCATGACTGAAAGATTTTACTTTAAAGGAAACAGACAAACAATTAGAAATCGCTCAACTTTACACGCATTTGATATGTTAAGGAGGATATTAAAATGAAAAAAAGAAGTGTTACTATAAAAGATGTTGCAAGAAAAGCTGGAGTTGGTGTTGGAACAGTATCAAGAGTTATAAATAACAGTCCACACGTTAATCAAAGAACAAAGGAACATGTGCTAAAAGTAATACAAGAACTCGGCTACATGCCAAACCCACATGCAAGAAGACTTTCAAGTGGACATACAAAAATAATTACAACAATATTTCCACAAATGGTTGGAGAATTTCATCAACTACTACTTTCTGGTATAGATGAAATTTTTGAAAAAGAAGGATACACATCATTTGTCTATCCATTATACAGTGAAAATAGATACAAATTTGTAAGGGAAAGTTCTGATTTTGTTCTTGGAACCGATGGAGTTATTATAGATGCACTAAATGTTGATAGACTTCTCCAACAATATATACCAAAAAACGTTCCTGTTGTTTCCGTTGAATTTGATTCTGAAAAGTATGACTCTGTTATCATTGACAACTTTTACGGCGGTATGATAGCAGGTGATTACCTTTCAAATTTTGAAGGAGATATCTTTGTAATTACTCATAGAAGAAAGTCAAAACTAGAAAGTACCGTTTTCGAAGAAAGGGTAAGTGGCTTTATTGAATCTGTAGAAAAAAAGGGCAGAACCATAGAAAGGATCTTTGAAATTGAATTAGATTGGCTAGAAGCTTTTAATGTTGCAAAAGAAATATTTACTCGCTCTAATAAGGTTATTATTTTCACTACAACCGATTATTTTGCCTTTCCAGTAATAGAATTTGCAAGAATAAAAGGTTTTGTACCAAAGAAAGACTTTCATCTGTGTGGTTTTGACAACCTCACACTCTCTAATATCTTAAATATTACAACTATAAAACAACCAATAGTTGAAATGGGAAAAAGTGCAGGAGAATTACTTTTAAGAAGAATTAAAGGTTTTACAAGAAAAAAACAAACTGTTGCATTTAAGCCTGAGATAATAATAAGAGAAACATAGTAAATAGAAAAGGAGGATTATATGAAAAAAGGAGATTTTATATGGTTAGGACTATTTTCACTAATAGTTTTTCTGCTCGTCTTTAAACCAACACATCAAGTTTACATTGCATTAAACAGAGCCCATCCTTACTTTATGGGATTTTTAAAGGTTTCCATACTTGCAACCATGGGTGAACTACTTTCAATAAGGCTTCAAAAGGGAAAATATTTAAAACCATATGGTCTATTCTACAGATTCTTGGTATGGGGTTTTCTAGGTATGTGTTTTGTTCTTGTGTTTGAACTTTTTGCAAGCGGAACAGATGTGGTAATGAAAAAAGGACTTTTACCTGGAAATAATAAAATTCTCCATGCATTTTTCACAAGTGCATTAATGAATCTAATTTTTGCACCAACATTTATGGCATTTCACAGAATTACCGATACGTATATAGACCTTGGAAAGGGAAAAATCGCTAATATATTTTCAATTAAATTTTCAAGTGTAGTAGATTACATAGACTGGCAAAAATTCTTTGGTTTTGTTATTTTAAAAACAATACCATTTTTCTGGATTCCGGCTCACACTATAACTTTCCTTCTTCCACCTGAATATCGCGTTTTAACAGCTGCAATGCTATCGATAGTACTTGGAGTATTGCTTTCAATTAGAAAGGGGTAAAAAATGTTAAAACTGCCACCAATGAAGTTTGTAGAATACATAAATGCTCCAAAAAATAAAGTTTGGAAAGTTTTTGTAAACGAAAACGGTTGGGATCCATGGTTTACAGATGGTATGAAAATGGAAGTTAAAGATGGTGGAAAGATATCCTTTAGATGGAAAAGACTTACCAACGGTGAAGTTGTAACTGATAATGGATATACTGTTGAAATAATTCCCGAAAAACTTTGGGAGTTTTGGTGGTACGAATACGAAGACGGATTTAGAAGCAAGGTTACTATGAAATTTCAAGAAAGTGTAGATGGCGGAACATACATAACGATAATAGATCATACATTGGTAAAAAATACTGATGAGCTTGAAATTAGGTACGGATGTGCTTTTGGTTGGGGTCAAATGTTAACTCTTGCAAAGGCTTATATTGAAAAAGGTTTAATACTTATTGGTTAAAAATTTGGAAAGTTATATTACTACATATTGGTATTTGGAAAATAAATCACACTATATATAGTTTTTCTTACCAGCGGTAAGAAATTTTACTTACAAAAATGAGAATTTCTTACCACCTAATTTAAAACGCAATTGAATCGATTATAATATTTAAGACAATGTATAACTTCTTACCATTAAAAGTACTGAAAAAACTATACTTTTAAAACTTATTTCCAGGCGGTGGTTAATTTTCTTTCAAAAATTTGGAAAGTTACAAATCAAATATTCATGCCAAATAAATGCAATTTTTTCAAGATAACTTTCCACTTTTTTAGTATATATTATTATTACTACTAAAAAATAAATAATAAAAGAAAGGAATGAAAAAATGATAGATTTTAAAGCCGAACTTGACGATGAACAATATGAAGCGGTCGTAAACTCGAAAGGAAAAACACTTGTAATCGCAGGACCAGGAAGTGGAAAAACAAGGGTGATAACATACAAAATAGCCCACTTAATATCTTCCGGTGTAAAACCTTCTGAAATACTACTTGTTACATTTACAAAAGCAGCAGCAAAAGAAATGCTACAGAGAGCAAAACTTGTTTCACGTTCTACACTTGATGGAATCACTGCAGGAACATTCCACCATATATGCAATTTATTTCTAAGAAAATACGGAACAATAATAGGACTAAAACCAAACTTTACAATACTAGACAGTGAAGATGCAAAAGATGTAATGGAAAGTGCAAGAAGTCAAATAATTCCAAAATCTGAAAGCAAAACTGTTCCAAATGCAAAGCAACTATTAATCATAAACTCCTATATGAATAACACTCTATGTTCTCTAAGAGAAGCTATTGCAAAATACAATCCAAGATATCTAGAACAAGAAAGCTTAATAGAACAGATCCTAATAAAATATCAACAAGAAAAAATGCAGCAAAATTCGGTTGACTATGACGATCTTTTAATTAACACCTTACAAATTCTATCTACCAACAAAGCAATTAGATTAAAAGAATCAAACAGATATAAATGGATACTTGTTGACGAATTTCAAGACACTAACATAGTTCAATTTCAAATTGTAAACTTACTTTCAGAAGTACATGGAAATCTCATGGTCGTTGGAGACGACGCACAAAGTATATACTCGTTCAGAGGTGCGCGCTTTGAAAATGTACTTGACTTTCAAAAAGAGGCAAAAATATTCAAGATTCAAACCAACTATAGAAGCTCACAAGAGATAGTAAACCTTATAAATGAAATGCTTCCAAAAAACTCCATACACAAAACGTTGCGTGCAAAAAGAAGTACAGGAGTAAAACCATTTTTAGTACAGGTGTTTGACCACTACGACGAAGCTGATTTTGTGGCAAATGAAATACTAAACTACAACAAGCAAGGTGTCTCTCTAAACGATATAGCCGTACTTTATAGAGCCCATTCTCACTCACTTGAACTTCAACTTGAACTATCAAAACATGGTATACCATTCAAACTTTATTCTGGTCTAAGATTTACAGAAACAGCACACGTAAAAGATTGTCTTGCATTCTTAAAAGTTTCTGTAAACTATGAAGAAAAAATATCCTGGATAAGATTACTAAAACTTGCAAAAGGAATAGGAAAAATAAAATCAAACAATATATCTGAAAAACTTGCATCTAAAGGACTAGATGCATTTAACGAGATCAAAGAAAAAAGCTCTGACTTTAACAAAATAAAAGAAATCATATTAAAATCACAAGAAATTAAAAATCCAGGGGAAAGAATTAAAATTTTCTATGAGGAATTCTACGAGGAAAAGATGGAAGAAATATTTGACGATGCAAGGGACAGAAAAGAAGACGTAGTAAGACTAATAGAAATGGCCTCATTCTATGAAACACCTGAAAACTTTCTATCTGATATACTTGTAAGTGAAAGTTATGAGATAGCACAAGAAGGTAAATCTGATAAGGAAACCGAAAAAGTAACTTTAACAACTGTACACCAAGCTAAAGGTCTTGAATGGAAAGTAGTATTCATTTTAAGTGTAAATCCAGGGGATTTTCCACACATAATGAGTTTAAAAGATGGAGCATTAGACGAAGAAGAAAGATTGTTCTACGTTGCAATTACTCGTGCAAAAGATTTTCTCTATATAATCTACAGCGCTGGAGGTTCATCAAGAATCTTTTACGGAAATGATTACATTATTAGACGTGGCAAAAGCTTTATTGATGATATTCCATTTCATCTTGTTGAACACCTAGAATATGGAGTTGGAAGATGATATACGTTGGTACTAGTGGATTTCAGTTCGATGATTGGATTGGTAAAGTCTATGATCCAAACATAAAGAAAAATGAAATGCTAAAATATTACATAGGTAAATATAAATTTAACACCGTGGAGTTAAATTATACCTACTACAAGATGCCTGGATTTAGGACGATAGTATCACTGCTAAGAAATACTCCGCGTAATTTCTACTTTTCAATAAAGTTATACGGGAAAATTACACATGAACATGATCTTTCATATGTAGATAAATTCTTAGATGCCACAAAACCAATGGTTGAAGAAAAAAGACTTATTGGATATCTTGCACAGTTTCCTTTTTCTTTTAAAAGAACCGATGAAAACGAAAGATTTCTCTATAAAATTTCAAAAAAGTTCAATAATCTGTTTGTTGAATTAAGGCATATTTCTTGGATTGATTTTGATACTGATGATTTTGAAATAGTTACCATTGACCAACCACCACTAAAAGATTTCTTACCATTTGTTGTAAAAGCAAAAGAAAGGTTGTATGTAAGACTCCATGGAAGAAATAAAATGTGGTTTGAAGAAGATGCAAAAAAAAGGTATAATTACAAATATTCAAGGCAAGAGCTTGTTAAAATATACAAAGATATAAAAGACTTTAAAGGTCCAAAGTATGTATACTTTAACAACTGCTATGAGGGAAAAGCTCTTTTAGATGCTTTAGAATTTAGAGAGATTTCAGGTGGTGAAATACTTGAATTTTTCAAATGAACATTCAAATAAAAGGGAAGGTCAAATAGTGTGGAATGATGAGAAAAATTTTATAAAAGCTTTAAAAAAAGGTGAAGAGTGGGCTTATAGAAGACTATATAGAGAGTATGCTCCAAAAATTGGTGCGTTTGCAAGAAGTTATTTTGGAACAGATGATGTAGATGATGTTATCCAAGAAGTGATGCTGAGAATATACAAGGGTATTAAAAAGTTTAAAGGAGATTCTTCTCTTTCAACTTGGATATATAGAATCACCGTAAATGTTTGTAATACACTGTATGAAAAATACAAAAAGAAAAATGAAAAAACTTTCAGTGTTGAAAATAACAACAGTGAAGATGATGTGGAAATAGATATTCCAGATAAAGAAACGGACGTCCAAAAAGAAGTTACCCAGGAAATTTTATATGAAAAGATTCTAAAAGCACTTGAAAAACTATCCGAAAAAGAAAGGGTATTAATTAGGATGAGAGATATTGATGGACTTTCTTACTCAGAAATTGCAGAGATTCTAGGAATACCGGAAGGAACGGTGAAAAGCAGATTACACAACGCACGAGAGAAGTTTAAAAAGATACTTGAGGAGGAAGGTATAGCATGAACGAGGAAAAGTACAAAGAAATAATATCTATTGTTAAAATTGAGACAATGTATAAACCTGGTGATCTACTCGAAGATAGAATAATAAAAAATATTAAGAGGCAAAGACTAATGAGCCGATTGAAAAAGTCATCCTTAGTCTTGATCATAGTTGGAGCTGCTGTAACAGTTTCATTTTTCACGTTTGATATCAAAAGGCCTCAAAATCAGCTTTATACGTATGAACAGCAGCAAAGTCAAGATTATGTAGTAAAAGATTTTGAACCAATTTTAAATATAAGCCTTGTAAGTGATGGATTATAAGAGGTGAAATTGTGAGAAAATTATATTCTTTTTCCTTTTTACTATTTGTTTCTTTTATTTTTGCTATTAGTTATCATGCTCTAAGACTTACTTTTGAATATAACGAGGACAAATTACAGATGGTTAGATACGAAGAAGTTTATTACAGGGACGGAGATAAAATAGTTTTTGTAAAGGTTCCAAAAAAGGTTATTTGGGTAAAGCTTGGTGAGCGTTATTATATTGGAGAAGGAACAACTTTAAAACTTTCTCCTCCTATCAAGGATTTAGAAGATATTTTTTATCAGTACCTTTCATACCACAAAATATCTGATGACTTTGATGGAGAGATTACAATTTCAGAAAAAACTTTTAATATAAAAGCTGAAAAAAGAAATGGGTTTATAACAAAGATAGCAAGAAAATTCCATTCAGTTTTGACTGAAATGCAATATATTTATCTTCCAGACAACAAGACATTTGAAAATGTTTTGTCAGAATTTAAGTTTGTGGATAAAAGTGATTTTCCAATGAAAATTTATAATATTTTAAATTTATTTCTTTGGTTTGATGCAAAAATATCTGGAAATGACCTTGAAATTTTTGCAATAGATAAAGAAGGACTGGAAGTAGAACTTACCTTATCAAAAGAAAAAGGCACGTACAAAATTGATAATTTTTACCTAACAATTAAAAAGGCAAGTGAAGAAACTAGAAAGGAAATCGAAAATGAAGTCCGCGATAATAATTGATGGATATGTTGATGAACCTGCGGTTTTAGGAGTACCACCATATCTGAGTACATATGCCCGCTATATAGCGGGCACGTTAATTTTTAAAGATTTTGAAGTCAAATATACAACCATTGATGAAGTTAGAAAGAAAAATTTATTTTCTTCATTTAATAATTTCGATGTAATGGTGATTTTGTCTTCAATAACTGTTCCAGGAAAATACATTGGTGGAACTCCTATAAGCATTGATGAAATAAAAAAGATATTTTCATCTAACAAAAAGCCATTTAGAATTCTTACTGGTGCAACTGTTAATTTTATAAATGATCCAGAAGAAGTATACGCAGATGATCTGGCTATTGATTTTTTAAAATATGCATTTGAAAAAGTTGATTATGAGGTAGTAAGAAATGTATCTCTTCTTGGGGCGGAAATAGTTAAAATGCACCCACGTTTTCCAGATATTATTTGTGAAATAGAAGTTTCACTTGGCTGTGAAAGAAAAACTTACTGTACATTTTGCAGTGAGCCTATTTTGCATCCAAAATTTATTTCAAGACCTGTAAAAGATATTATAGAAGAAGTTGAAAAGCTTTACAAAAATGGTGTAAAAGCTTTTAGGCTTGGAAGAAGTGCAAATATACTTGCGTACGGTTTAGATAAAAATTCAAATAAAATTAACGTTTTGTTAATAAAGGAGTTGTACAATGGTATAAGAAGTGTAGCACCAAAATTAGAAGTTTTGCATACTGACAATGCAAATCCTGCTTTTATTGCACAACATTTTCCAGATAGTGCAAGAGCGATAGAAATAATTGTTGAAAATAATACAGAAGGAGACATTTTTTCTTTTGGAGTGGAAAGTTTTGATGAAGCTGTTAGAAAAAAGAACAACATTCAGGGAACAGTGGAAGATATAGATTTTGCAATAAAGTTAGTAAATGAAATAGGTGGAATTAGAATAAATGGTATTCCAAAGCTTCTTCCAGGATTAAACTTTATATTTGGTCTTGCCGGAGAAACAAAAAAATCATATGAGGTTTTATACCAAAAGCTAAAGTATTACCTAGAAAATAATATCCTTTTGAGGCGTATAAATTTAAGACAGCTTATGGTTGTACCTAACACACCTTTGTGGTATTACAATCAGAAAAAAAGATTAAAAGTTAATAAGGCATTATTTAAGCATTATAAATATCTCATAAGAAATGAAATAGATAGTGAAATGATAAAGAAGGTATTTCCTAAAGGTTCAATAGTTAAAGGAGTTATACCTGAATTTGTGGAGGGAAATATAACTTTTGGAAGACCACTTGGAACCTATCCGATTTTAGTTGGAGTTATTGGAAAATTTGATAAAAAATCTGACATATATATTGTTGATCATGGTATGCGCTCGATAACAGGTATCGTTCTTGGAAAAAAAGTAGCTGAGTATAGTATTAGCGAACTTGCAAAGATTCCTGGAATTTCTAAAAGTAAAGCTGAAAAGCTAAAGAAAGAGTATCCATCTACTGCCTTAAATGAGATTTTGGAGGTGGATTTAGATTAAAAAATTTATTTCTAATTATTTTGATCTTATCACTTCAAAGATAGTACTTGAAACTACCGTTGAAGTTTTGAAGGAAAATAAAATTGAAGCCTTTTTTGAAAAATTAATGATAAAGACGCGTCCTCATCTAAAATTTGATGGATGGTCAGTTATTGAATATGACGAAATTAACGGACCTTCTTTTATTTCTTTGTCAAGAAAATATAAAAAGTATGATTTAGAAAGTATAGAAAGAAAAATTTCAAATTCACAAAGTACACTTTTTGATACAGTTTTGAAAACTCGAAATTGGAAATATGTAGCAGATCCATTTAAATTAAATGTTTGGATGCCGGGTTCGAGAATACGTTCATGGATAGGTGTTCCTTTAATGTTTGATAACGAAGTTTTTGGGGTATTAAATATTGATTATTTTAAACCAAAAAGGTTAACTTTCAAAGATAAATTATTCTTAAACAGCTTTCAAAAAAATTTTTCTATATACGCCTCTAATTTTAAAGAACTTAAATCACTGTTTTTGCAAAAATACATTGATCATCTTACAGGATTAAAAAATAGACATTTTATTGAAGAGTATTTTGAAAAGAACAATAGAGATAGAATTGCTATAATTTTTTGTGATTTAAATAAGTTTAAAGCTGTAAACGATACATACGGACACAGGATAGGTGATGAAGTAATAAAGATAGTTGCACGAAGGATTAGGAATATATTAAAATCAACAGATGAAATTGTAAGGTACGGTGGAGATGAATTCATAGTTTTAACAAAAAACATTGAAAATGTGGAAACTATAAAATTACGTATTAAAAATGCTATTAAAAAATATGATATAATTATTGAAGGAAAGAGAATAAAGCTTGGTATCTCATGCGGTCATGCAATTTATCCAGACGAAAGTACTGACTTTTGGGAAATAATGCACCTTGCCGATCTAAGGATGTATTCAGATAAGGGAGAAAGATAATGTGAAAATACTTTTTAATCTAATAAATTTGATCCCTAACTTTGGGATTCATTCTCTCCAGGTTGCATTTTTAGCTTCTGAGATTGCAAAAAGCCTTAATCTAGATCCAAAAAAGGCTTTCCTTGCTGGTTATCTACATGATATTGGCGTTCTTATTCCACACGAAAACTTTGTTTTAGATGATATTAATGCATCATACCTAATAAACCATGATATTCCAAGTGGAAATGAATTAACAAGGCTGCATACGGTTATAGGCAGCTTTATTGTTAACCAATTTGAATTTTTAAGAGATATTTCCGAGATTATTTTAAAACATCATGCACTTCTAAAGTTTTTAGATGAAGGATGTGGCAATGATATTTATGCTAATATACTTTCCATTTCTGAGGAAATAGCAAAATATCATTTCATAAATGATAATGTGGATTATGATGACTTATTTTTTCCAATTTTATCAATAAAAAGTAGATTTTTTGATTTTATATTTAAAGCAACGATTGATATATTAAAACGAGAGTTTTTAATATGGGCTTTAGATGATATTAAACATGGGATAATAAATAGAAAAATGTTGTTAGATTATTTGCTTGGGAATGATTTAGAACTAAAAAATGAAAATCTGGTTGATGAAGGTGTTCTTGTTTCATTTATTGTTGATGCAAAGAGTAAATTTACAAAAGATCATTCATGGCGTGTTGCAACAGTTGCAAGGGATATGGCAAAAACAGCAAAACTTGACCAAGATAGTTTTTTTATCGCAGGTCTTTATCATGATGTAGGAAAAATAACTACTCCTTTTAAGATTTTGGAAAAAAAAGGAAAGTTAACGGATGATGAAATAAAAATAATGAAGAAGCATGTTTATTATTCATATATTGTATTGAATGATTACAAAGATGAATCTTGGTTTTATCCTGCTGTAAGGCATCAAGAAAGAATTGATGGAAGTGGTTATCCATTTAAATTAAAAGAAAACGAGATGAGTTTTGAGGATAAAATTTTACAGGTTGCAGATTATTTTTCCGCACTTTTAGAGGATAGGCCATATCGTAAAGGATTTGAAAAAGAAAAAGCATTTGAAATAACCTATGATACAGCTAAAAAAGGAACTTTGGATATGCAAGCAGTGGAGGTACTTAATGAGGTTTTAAAAGAGGATAGAGATTACAGAAATATATCTTATATCTCAAAAACTCAAAAAAACATCGATCTATTTGTAAATGGTTTATTACAATAAGTGTAAGGAGTGTATTTATGAGATTTCTAGTAATTTCCGACCTTCATATTCCAACCAGAAACTTTCAAGTGCATCCAAAAATTGTGGAAATTGCAAAAGAATGTGATGGTATTTTTGCGTTGGGAGATTTTGTTGATCTAAATACTGTTTTGTTTCTTCAAAGTTTGAATAGAAATTTCCATGGCGTATTTGGAAATATGGATGATTATGATGTGAAGGATTATCTACCTGCTCAAAAGGTTGTAAAAATTGGAAAGTTTACAATAGGTTTGACCCATGGTAGCGGTTCTCATATAAGAATTCCAGAAAGGATTGTAAATTGGTTTGATAATGATGTTAATGTTATATTATATGGACATAGTCATGTACCTGATGATAGAGTATACCGTGGAAAGCGTTTCATAAATCCAGGGACAGCTATGGAAACATACGGTATAATGGAAATAAATGGTGATTCACTAAAATTTGAAGTATTCAAGGAGGAGTAGAGATGGTAGGATACGAAATTTATATCCGCTCTTTTTATGATTACAACAACGATGGAACAGGTGATTTTAAAGGTCTTTCTAATGCTGTTTCTTATCTAAAAGATTTAGGTGTTGATCTTGTCTGGATAATGCCTCATTTTAAAGCTCCAAGTTACCATGGATACGATATTATAGATTTCTTTGACACCACACCTTCATATGGAACCCTTGATGAATTTAAAGAAATGGTTGAAAAACTTCACGAGGCTGGAATAAAAATTGCGATTGATCTTCCTTTAAATCACGTATCATCAAGGCATCCATGGTTTAAAGCTGCTGTATCTGGCGATAAAAAATATGAAGATTTCTTTTTATGGGCAGATGATGGAGTAGACTTAAATGAGAAAAGACCTTGGGATAATGAAGTTATCTGGCATCCATATAATGGTAGATGGTATTATGGTGTTTTTGGAGGTTCATCTCCAGACTTAAACTATGAAAATGAAAAGGTTGTTGAAAAGGCACTTGAAATAGTTGAATTTTGGTTAAATATGGGTATAGATGGTTTTAGATTCGATGCTGCAAAACATATTTATGATTATGATCTTCAACAAAAGAAGTTCAGTTACAATCACGAAAAAAATATTCAATTTTGGAAAAAGATTATGGATAAAGCAAGAAGTATAAAAAGTGATGTTTTTGCAGTAACTGAAGTATGGGATGCACCTGAAATAGTTGCTGAATATGCAAAAACAATTGGATGCTCCTTTAATTTTTATTTTACAGAAGCATTGAGAGAATCAATTAATCATGGAAATACCTATAAAATATGGGATTGTTTTTCAAGAACATTGACCGATGATAGAGGACTTTACATTCCTTCAAATTTTTCCAGCAACCATGATATGACAAGGCTTGCTTCAAGTTTGCAGTCTGAGGATCAAAGAAAGGTATTTTTTGCAATGCTCCTTACAACGCCAGGAATTCCATTTATTTTCTATGGCGATGAGCTTGGAATGAAGGGAGTGTATGATCCTTACTTTACTGAGAGTGTAATTGAACCATTCCCTTGGTATTCTTCACTTTCTGGCGATGGTCAAACCCTTTGGAAATCTGTAGGGTTTAACCATGCATTTACTGGTGTTTCTGTTGAGGAACAATCTCAAAGAGAAGACAGTCTATTAAATACTGTAAAAAGATGGATTAAATTTAGAAAAGAAAATGAATGGATGACAAACTCATGGATTGTTGATTTAAGAACAAGTGAATTTGTAGTTGGTTATACAGTAACAAATGGAGAAAAATCACTTAGAATATATCATAACATTTCTGGACATGAAGAGGAATTTGAAGGAATAAGGTTAAAACCATTTGAATCGAAGGTGTTATAGAGTGGGAAAGATAAAGAAACTTCCTGAGCATGTAATTGGAAAGATTGCAGCTGGAGAAGTTGTTGCAGGACCTTATTCAGTAGTAAAAGAACTTGTTGAAAATTCACTTGATGCAGGTGCTACAAAGATTGAGATAGAGATAAAAAGCGGTGGTAAAAGTTATATAAAAGTGAAAGATAACGGAGAAGGTATGGGACGTGAAGACCTTCTCCTTTCTATTTATGAACATACAACAAGTAAGATAAATGATTTTGATGATATATATAACCTATCTTCCTTTGGATTTAGAGGAGAAGCTCTGGCATCTATTGCAAAGGTCAGTAGGATAGTTATTACATCAAATAATGGAAGTGAGTCTCATAGACTTGAGGCAATAGGTGGAAAGATTAAATCTGTTAATGAATATCCACTTGTTGAGAAAGGGACAATAGTAGAAGTATACGATTTATTTTTTAATGTTCCTGCAAGACGTAAATTTTTGAAATCTGAAGCCACGGAAAAAAGGTATGTAGTAGAATACGTAGAAAAATTTTTGCTTTCAAATCCAGATGTTGAATTTATCTTTAGAGCGGATAATGAAATAATATATAACGCAAGAGCATCAAATCTTGAGGAAAGATTCAAACTTATATTTCCTGAAGTCAAAGAATATACATTAATAAATGGTAAATACGTTGAAGGGATAATTTCATCGCCTAATTATCATAGAAAAAATAGGACAGGACAGATCTTTTTTGTACAAAAAAGATTTGTTATGGATAAAATGCTCTATTACATTTTTGAAAATGGGTATGGTGAAGCACTTGTTGATCATCCATACGGTGTTTTATTTATTAATGTACCATCAAAACTGGTTGATGTTAATGTTCATCCACAAAAATTGGAGGTAAAATTTTCAAATCCGAATATTATATATTCAGACATAACAAGAACGGTGAGAGAGGCATTAAAAAAATTTGTTTCAAAACAAATATTTGTTAAGCCTATAAATGAGAAAACAACAAAATCAGAGGTTAGCAGTTTTGAGACGAAAAATGTTAGCTTTTCTAACGACAGTTTTCAAGATAAATTCAATAGTGTGTTCAAAGAAAGTGTAAATTATGTAGATTATTCTAAAAGCATGTTATTTGATATATCAGAAAAGAATTTAGAAGTAAAAAATGATGTAGTTATTTTAAAAAAGAGGTATGTTTTATTTGAAATGGAAGATGGAATATACATAATGGATTTTCATGCGGCACACGAAAGGTTTATTTACGAGCAAATCTTAGAAAAATTAAAAGTGGGTATTGAAAAAGTTGATTTAATTATTCCTATCGAAATAAGGATTGGAAAAAGTTTAAAGCAGATTGTTAAAGAAAAGATTGATGAATTGAAAGAAAATGGATTTGAAGTAAAAATTGAAGATGAATCGGTTAAAATTTTATCTATACCATCTTTTATAAAGCCATCAGATGTTGAGGATATATTTAAGGAAATTATAGATGAATATAGGATACCTTCGATGGGAACAAAAAATATGAAGCATATAATAGCTGATAAAGCATGTAAGTCTGCTGTTAGAACAGGGTATGATATTACCGAAGGTGAAGCAAAAAAACTAATTGAAGAGGTTTTTAAAAGAAATTTGACAACTTGCCCACATGGAAGGCCTTTGTTTTTAAAACTTACCTTTAATGAGATTGATAAATATTTTGATAGAACGTAAAAAAATGGCTCGGTTTTCCGAGCCATTTATATTTTAATTTCATTGAAGTTATCTTGTATAGTCTGTATAAGACTTATGGTCTTTCTTACATTTTCAAATACTGATCCTAGTTCATCCAAGAACTTTTGTATTGTAGCACTAATTTCTTCTGCTGTTGCAGAACTTTCTTCAGATATTGCAAGGAGATTTTGTATACTTGTTGTTATATTTTCAAGTTTTTCTGTTTCAGAGTTTAAAGTTGAAACAAGAGCATTTAATTGAGAAGTGATATTAGAAATAATTTCACTTGATTCTTTACTTTTTTGTGCACTATTTTCAAGTTCAGATGATTGATTTTTAAGCTCTTCATATCCCTTTGTGACACTTAAACTTAATTGAGAGATACCATTTGAAACAGTTGATAGAAATTGAGAAATTTTAACGGCAGATTCTTTACTTTCTTCAGCAAGTTTTCTTATTTCATCGGCAACTACGGCAAAACCTTTTCCTGCTTCTCCACTTCTTGCAGCTTCTATTGCTGCATTAAGTGCAAGTAAGTTTGTTTGTTCGGCTATATTCATAACGGTATTTGCAATTTCTTGGATTGTACTTGCCTGATTTTTGAGTTCTTCACTTTCCTTTGTTATTTTTTCAAATTCCTCGCTCATTAATTTAATTCCTGATGCCGAATTTTCTACATTTTTTGCCGCAGTTATTATTTTTTCAACTGCTGTGTTTAAGTCATTTATTATTTGATTTTGTTCATTTATTGTTTGAGATATAGTGTCCACATTTGAAGTTACCGCTTCTGAAATTCTTTCTGCATCATTACTAATTTGGACAGCAGTATCGGCTACCTGTGTTGAAAGCTCTTTCATTGTTCCTATTTCTTCCTGAATTGCATCTGATGATTCTAAAGTCTTTTTAGAGAAATTTAAAATTTCTTCAGTATCTCCTTGGAGCCCTATAAAAAATTCTCTAAGATTTGATAGAGCTTCGACATTGCTTTTTGATAATTTTTCAAAATCCTTTTCTCCAGATATTATCAAAATATCATTAAAGTCTTTTTCTTTGTAAATATTGATCATTTTTTCAACACTCTTTGTGGTATTTTTTAAATCTTTATTAATTAGAAGAAGTCCCATTAGAATTGAAATCGCAGTTAATATAGATCCAGGTAAAGCACCTAAGTATTTTGTAAATAAAAATGAAAGTATAAAGGTTAGTGTTGGTATTATAACAGTTAAGTTTGTAGTAAAACTTTTTAAAAGACCGAATGAGATAGCTTTGTAAAGTTTTAATTTTACACTTTTTCCATATGGCTTTGTAGCAACAACTTTTACTTCGATAAATGAACCATTTGAATTATTATCTTGTTTTAGGATTTCAATTTTTAGTGGATCGTTAAAAAAGTCTGCTGCTCCTTTTAAAAGACCTAAAAAGTAGTTTCTAAAATCTCTGTGAGATTCATATCTAATAACTGCAGTTTTTTCATCAATATAGTTATATATGATTCTTGGAGGTTTTGCACCTTTTATCCTTCTAGTGAGTACTCTATGGACACTATCCATTGCACTTATGAAAGATAAAGCTCCTTCCTTTTTAAAATAACTTGGATAGAAAGAGTGAAAAGATTTTATGTTGTGGTATCCTGTTTCTTGCCAGAGCTCTTCATATGTTTTTCCAACCTTTTGAGCCAATTCTTTGGAAAAATTGACAACCAATTCATCTGGAACATTATTGGTTGGAATTAAAAGATTTTGTTCATCTAAGTTAAATTTTGAAGATAACTCATTTACTATATTTTCACCATATAGTTTTTTCCAAGTAGTTATCCATATGTTCATTACAAAGCTTTTCATTTTTTACCCCCTTTCTGTTTTTTTTTCTTCTTAGTTATTTTACCACATAATTTGTCATAGGTAATTAATCCTTATTTTATCTTTATACACACTTTACTTATTTTTTATTTTTCTCGATGTTTTTTATCAAAAAGATTACATAGACTAATATAAAAAAGCCCTGTTTTTCCCTGAGCTAAGCTGAAATAAACTGAGATTTTAAAATTTCTGAGTATGATTTATCTTGCTTTAAAATGTTTTCATGGGTGTCCATTTTGACTTTTCCATTGTCTATAAATAATACTTTATCGCAAGGTGTGATACTAGAAAGTCTGTGTGAAATAATTATTGTCGTAATATTTTGTTTTTTGATATTTTTTATTATTTCCTTTTCAATTTCAGTATCTATTCCGGAAAGAGTTTCATCTAAAATTAAGATTTTAGGTTTTCTTGCAAGTGCTCTAGCTAGTATTATTCTCATTTTTTGTCCTTCCGAAAGTGTGTTTTCACTTACTGGATCATTTAGATTTTTAAAGTCAATTTTTGCTAATTTTATAGCGTGTTTAATATTTTCTTCTGGAATATCTTCAAGATTTTTATTACAAATATAAATTTTCCCTGATTTGTTTTTAAATAAATTGATGAGTATTTTCATTAAGGTACTTTTGCCACTTCCGTTTCTCACAACAATTGCAATTGTTTCATTTTCATCTATTTCAAAGCTTATATTTTCAAGTAAATTTTTGTCATATCCAAAGCTTAATGTTTCAACTGCAATACTTGTTTTTTCGATTGTTTGGCTTCCTTTTTCTTTTTCAATCTTTTCAGATAAAAATTTAATATATTTTTCTGCATAAGGTTCAAGTTTTTGAATTTTAATAATTTCAGAGTTTATTATTTGTATTGGTTCGCATATTAATTGCTTGTAGGAATAAAATGCTATTAGTGTTCCAAGACTTATTTTTCCGTTTGTTACATATGTTATGGAAGCTATGAAATTTTGTATAAGTATGTACATTGAATAACTTTTTATCCTACTATCAGCCCATATTTCAGATTTTTGCAAATTTTTTGTGAGCAAAAAGCTTTTTAGATTAATTATTCCATTTAAAATTCATTGAAGAAAGTTCATTTTTTTCACTATATTTTTCTCTTTCATTTCTTGAGTGTGAGTTTAGCCATGTTTCAAAAGTTTTTAAAAGCAAATAATATATTGGCAAGGAACAAAATGCTATAATTAATAATTTAATATTTAGCCATACTAAAATTGCTGAAATTACCAGAAAATGGATAATATTAAATACAACTGTAGAAATAAAGTTAACCATAGAGGGTGCAAGTTTATAAATATCGGATGTTGGCATTGAAACTATATTACTTGAGTTATAATTTTTTAGTGTTTCATAATCTAGGTTTAAGGTATGTGAAATAATTCTTGATTATTTTCTTGAAATAGCTTTACTTGAAGATATAGTATGAATTAAATTTGCAATGTATGTTGTAAATCTTTCAATTATCATTACTAAAACAAGTAAAATACCAAATTTGAAAACTATAGTTGCTTTTTTGTTTCAACATATCGATTAACCTCTGGAGCAGGAAAGGTCTGAATGCACTCAACAAGACGAGTAAAATAGTTATTAAAAACAGAAAAAACTGATACTTTCTGTATCTTTTGGCAAAATCTTTTAAAACTTTTCTTGTAGAGCTTCCGATCATTTAAATGCCATATATTTTTAATATACAAAAATTATATTAGTACTTTTTTTAAACAAAATTTTGATAAGTTTAATTAAATTTAGTTTTTTTATTTTTTAGTTTAAATATTTTCTATCATTTTAACCCCTCCAAATGAGGGGTTAATTTTATCAATATTCACCTTTTCTACTATTATCTTAAAACTTTCATAAATTAAAAATCAATAATATACAAATTAAAATAAATATAATATCATTGAAATTTGAAAATTGTTTTGTATGATTATATTTGTTGAAAAATATTATATATATGCATTTAAATCAAATAATCCATGGCCAGAAAGTGTGAATACAATTATTTTTTCTTTATTTTCTTTTTTTGCATTTAATGCTTCTTTTATTGCACCGGCTATTGCATGTGAAGATTCTGGAGCAGGAATAATACCTTCAAGTTTTGAAAACAATCGAGCGGCTTTAAATGTTTCTTCTTGAGAAAACGCTTTTGCTTCTATTAGATTGTGATTTAAAAGTGCAGAAATTATTGGAGCTGCTCCATGATATCTTAAACCACCTGCATGTATAGATGGTGGGATAAAATCTTTACCAAGTGTATACATTTTTAAAAGTGGAGTAAACCCTGCTGTATCTCCAAAGTCATATCTGTATTCTCCTTTTGTTAATGTAGGACAACTTTCAGGTTCACAAGCGATAAATCTAATATTTTTTCCAGATAATTTATCTGGAATGAATGGAAGAATTGTTCCGCCAAAATTTGATCCTCCGCCATGGCATCCTATTATTACATCTGGTTGAATATTTAATTTTTCAAGTTGTTTTTTTATCTCTAATCCAATAATTGTCTGATGCAGAAGTACATGATTTAGAACACTTCCAAGTGCATATTTTGAATCATTTCTTTGTAAAACTTCTTCCATAGCTTCGCTTATTGCAATTCCAAGGCTTCCAGGATGATTTTCTTCGTATTTTCTTCCAGATTTTGTGTTTCTACTTGGAGATGGAGTTACTTTTCCATTAAAAAGATTCATAAGGCTTTTTCGTGCTGGTTTTTGGTTAAAGCTAACGCGAACCATATAGATATTTACATTTATTCCAAATTTTAATCCAGAATATGATAAAGCACTTCCCCATTGTCCAGCTCCCGTTTCTGTGTAAAGTTTTTTTACTCCTGAGATTTTGTTGTAATATGCCTGTGCAAGTGCGGTGTTTGTTTTGTGACTTCCTGTTGGACTTTGACCTTCATATTTATAGTATATTTTCGCAGGTGTTTGAAGGTATTCTTCTAAAAAATTTGCCCTTATAAGTGGAGTAGGCCTGTATACTGCATATTCTTTTAATATTTCTTCTGGTATATCAATAAATTTGTCAGTATCGTTTACTTCTTGTTCAAGAAGTGGTGCAGGAAATATTTTTAAAAGCTTTTCAGGAGACATAGGTTTATTTGTTTCTGGATCAAGAGGTGGATCTAATTTGAAAGGTAAATCTGATAAAACGTTGTACCATACTTTAGGCATCTCCTCAAATTTTAAATTTACAAATTCTCTCATACTAATACCCCCTTTGTTTTTTAGTAAAAAAAAAGCCGGGCACATTAAAATGCCCGGCAATTGTCCTTTTTTGATAAATTTACCACGACAAAGGTGGCGGACAATTGCCGCTTGTCCACCACCATGCAAAAATATTGTTATTTAAAACAATTATTTTAATCTTATTTTTAATTATCTTGTAATTTTTCATTCTTTTCACCTCTTGTAACAAATTATATCTAACAATTAATTTTTTGTCAATATGTAGTTAACAAAATATTTGATAAAAAATTCCCCCTCTACATTAGGAGGGGGAAAATTAAG
>NZ_NKRG01000011.1 GCF_003351105.1 Thermosipho africanus Ob7 | reverse complement strand
AAGATGATGTTGTTACGCTTGTTACAGTTGCAAGAATTGAAACAAGAACAAGTGCAAGAATTAATTTTGCCTGTAATTTCATTGCAGCACCTCCTTAATAATAATATTTTTTACATTTTCAAAATCATCTCCAAAATATCTATCTCCGTTTATTTTAATAAAGTCAAATTTTCGGAAAAATTCTTCAATACTTTTAGAAGATTTTAATGGTTTTCTAAATTCAAGTGCAACTTTTACAAGCATTGCTTCAATTGTAACTAAGTCAATTATATTGAAGAATATTTTTCTAAGCTTTCTTGCAGAAGTTGCCCCCATGCTTACATGATCTTCTTGATAAGCAGATGTTGGTATTGTATCAGTAGATGCTGGATGTGATAAGATTTTGTTTTCATTGCATATTGCTGCTGCAGTATATTGCCAAATCATGTACCCAGAATTTAAACCTTCTTTTCCAGAAGCTAAAAATGGTGGTAATTTTTGGTTTATTAATGGATTTACTAATCTATCAATTCTTCGTTCAATCATGTTTCCAAGATCGGTTAAAGCGATAGCAAGAAAGTCTGATACTAATGCAACTGGCTCCCCATGGAAATTTCCACCACTAATAACATCATTATCAAAAACCAAAGGATTATCAGTTGCAGCATTTATTTCGTTTTCTGCAACTTTTTTTGCGTATATTAACGTATCATATACTGCTCCATATACTTGTGGAATTGCTCTTAAAGTATAAGCATCCTGAACTTTGTTACAATTTTTATGAGATTCTCTTATTTGACTTCCATTTAAGTAATTTCTTAATAAACTTGCAATGTATATTTGCCCATCATGATTCCTTGCTTTTTGTAATCTTTCATCGAAAGCAGCAGGTGTTCCAAGCAGAACGTCAACACTTGCTGCAGCTATTAATGTGGCTATATCTAGAAGTTTTATCGAATCTCTGATTGTTAATGCAAGAATTGAAGTAATGTATTGAGTGCCGTTTAAAAGACTTAATCCTTCCTTTTCTTTTAACTTTATTGGGTTAATATTTAATTCACTAAGCACCTTTTTCGTTGGCTCTTTCTTTCCGTTATAAATAACATATCCTTCTCCAATAAGTGCCATGGCAATATGGGATAAGGGGGCAAGATCGCCACTGGCACCAACGCTACCTTTTTCAGGAACATATGGGTAAACTTTTTTATTTAAAAATTCAAGCAATTTTTCTATTACTTCAACTCTTACTCCAGAAAAACCTTTGGCAAGAGAGTTAGCTCTAAGAAGCATCATAGCTCTAACAATATCTTCATCTAAAGGATCACCAATTCCAGCTGAATGCGATAATACTATATTTTTTTGTAGTTCATATAATTCTTTTTCCGAGATTTTTACATTTACAAGTGCACCAAAGCCTGTGTTAATACCGTAAACAGTTTTTCCACTCGATAAAATTTTTTCAATTGTATTTCTTGATTCAGTTATTTTATTTTTAGCAAAATCATCTAAATCTACTTTTTCAAAATTGCGAGCAACATTATGGATATCATCTAATCTTAGATTATTACCGTCAATTTTGATCATTTTTTACTTCCTCCTTTTTTACTTGTGGGCGGAATAAGGCATAATATTATCTTTTTCAACGTATCTTGCTATTATGTAGAGTAAATCAGAAATTCTGTTAATGTACGCTATCAATTCTTTCCTTACATTTTCACTTTTTGAAAGTGAAACTATTCTTCTTTCAGCACGTCTTGCAATGGTTCTACATATATCTAGAATACTACTTTCTTTAGTTGCACCAGGTATTACAAAAGAGTTTAGATTTACATTTTTTTCATATTCTTCTACTAGTTTTGTTATTTTTTCTTCATCTTCTTTCGAAATTAGGTTTATAAATTTTTCACCTTTGGCAAGTTCGGTTGCAACTCTAAAAAGATCTTTTTGAATATCTTCAATTATTTCTTTTTCTTTTTTGTTTAAAAAATGTTTTGCATAACCTAAATATGAATTAAGTTCATCAACTGTTCCATATGCTTCAACATGTAAATCATCTTTATATACTGTTTCGTTATTTGCAAGTTTTGTTTTTCCATTATCACCTTGCTTTGTAGAAATCATTGTTGCACCTCCTCTGATATAATTCTTTTTAATGTAGTAATTTCATTGAATAATTTGTTTATAAACCATTCATCTTTTAATACTAGTTCTTTTAAAGTATCTTGCGGAAGAAACGTGAAAATGTTTTTAATTTTTTTACAAGTTTTGTTTGAAATTCTGTTTAAAAAAGTAGGAGTTAGTTTTGAGTTCAATTTAACAAAATTATTCCAAAAATCCAAGAAAAGATTAAAATCAGGTTGATAGTTTATTTTATATATCATTGTTGAACCCTTTGATTCTAAGAGATAATTGTATTTTTTTGATAAATCAAGCAATTTAATATAGATAAATAAGTCAAGTATTTTTTCAGAATTTTTATAGGAAAAAATTTCAGGATTATCTATTAGAAAATTTGTATTTAAGGAAATTATTAATTCAATTGAAGAAATTGAATTTTCATATCTTAAAAAATTATTATTTTCGTTAATTTTTAGTTCTAATGCTTTTTTTGCAATAAAATTGCGTGTAAAAAATATTTCAGAATTTTCTTTAGTTAATTCTTGCAAGTTATCAAAATCAATCTCCGTGTTTATTTCATACACGTTCATATGTATATCTAATAATTTTTCATTTTTAACAAGATTTAAATTAGGGTTATATAGGGCGATATAGTTATAAAAATCTACAAAAAAATTGTTGTTTGCTCTTATTATGATTGGCACAACAAATTCAATTAGTTCATTTTTTGAAAATGTTGAATCAATGTATATTTCCAACTTTATTCCTCCTTGAGTATTTTCTTTAATTCTTTTATTTCTTCTTTTAAGGTTTCATTATGTTCACAATTTTTGATTATATTTTTGAGAATTTTTATAGATCTTGAGAATTTTTTTATATTTTTGTTCAAATTTTTTTCCATTTCCCTGTTGTAAAAAAAGAAAAAGTAAAATATGAGTATTGAAGTTGGTATGAATATAAAGTACAATGTTAAATATTTTTTTGGATATAAGACGTAAACAATTGAATAACAGTCATCTGATAATTTAATTTTTTTGAATAACACTTTTTTTCCATTAAAGTAAGTTACATTATTATCAATGTCCGGGAATACTTCTTGCAAATTTTTAAATTCAAATCCTTCATTCATAATTTTTTCATTTGTTGAGATATAGAATAGAAAAGTTGAATTTATTCCAGGAACATTGTATAAATTATTTTTAGTTATATAAAAAAGCTCCTCTTTATTATTCAAAGTAAGGATGTTAAATCCTTCTTTAATATTATTGTACTCATACAAAGAACCTTCAAAATAAATTTTATTATCAACAACATATCCATCTGGTTTTTTAACTGAAATATATTCTTTAACCAGTTGATTATAACTTTTAAATTCATTTTCAACAATTTGCTTTGAAAAATTAAGTTCTTTAAGAGAGTTGAAATAGTCAATTTTAAATAAAAGTTGTGGAAATAATAAAAAAAATGTTGTGAGAAGTATTGATACAAGTTTTTTCATTTAAAATCCCTCAACTTTGCCATTATAATTAGATCAACAAACGAATTACCAAAACGAACTGCCATTTTCTTTCTACCTTCTATTTTATATCCTAGCGAAAGATAAAGATTTAAAGCAACATTATTATTTTCCATAACTTCTATTTGAATTCTTTTTACATTTTTATCAAAAGCCCATTTTTCTGCTGTTTGTATTAATTTTCTTCCAATGCCCTTACCGCGATATTCTTTCAAAACAGAAATACCAAATTCTGCAACATGTCTCATTCTTTTTTTATCGTGAATTAAAATTGTAATTTCACCAATTATAGTATTATCTTTTTTTGCTACAAATATATTTCGTAAATCATTTTCAATGTAAAAATGAATATAATTTTTAAATGAATTAAAATCCATTAAATCATCTAAGGTGGTTACTAAAAATGGTGTTTCTGACAATATGTTTTTTCTATATTCATAAAGGTTAAAAATATCACTTTTAGAAATTTCTTCAATTATTAATTCAGTATTGAACATTAAATTCCTCCAATAGTTCACCATTGTACTTATATGATTTTACAGTAACAAATTTGTTATTAAATTCAAGAATAACAAAATTGTGAACTTTTGAAAAAAAGGTTAAATTTTTATTGTTAAGTACTTTATTGTAGGTGGCAGCTCCACCCCCACCAGTAATTATATAATGAAAATTATTAAAAACAAAGTGCTGATAATTATGTTCATGGGCAGAAATTACCAGTTTAACATTTTTGTTTAAAAATATTTCGTGTAAAATTTTTAATTTTTTTACAATGGAATCTTTAAAATGTGGGCCAACCGTAAAGATGGGATAATGAAGGAATACTATAGACTTTTCGTTGGCATAGTTTTTAATAAATTCTATACATTTGTTTATTCCAGATTCAGCATCTAAAAATATAAATCTGTATCCAAAAAAATCTGAATAATAGTTTTTAACTCCAAAAATTTTATCAAAATAATCACTTGGATTTTCGTGATTGCCCTTTACTACTTGAAAGTATGAACGTTTTCTTAAATCATAAGTTATTTCAAAAAATTTTTCCCAGTCATTTATATTATCACCTTTGTTTACCATATCGCCTAAATGGATAACAACGTGTGGATTGAATTTTAGAATTTGAGATACAATTTCGGAGTGAATCTTATCTCCCCATCTTGAATCTCCATATATTGCTACAATAGTTGATTCATTCAATGAAAAGTTGAAGCTTTCATCATAGTTTTTAACTATTATTTTATTATTAAAATTGAAATATAATGTTTTATTAATTTCAGGAAAAATTACTATAGAAAAAATAATCAGGAAAAAAATAACATACTTTTTAAAAGTCATTTATCCTGCACTTCCAGAATTTTCCTTTATTTCGATAATTTCAAACTTGATCTTTTCTTTTAAACTATTTAAAATTTTCATAACTTCATCTAAAAGTGAAGAGGTGGTTATTATACGTAATATTTGGTTTTCATATTTTCTAATATTTGCTAAATTGTCTTCTGATTCTAAAATATAGCTTAAAAGATGAACATCTTCTTTATCAATTTTTAATAAAACATCTAATTCTTTTTCCAATTTATTCACCTTCCTTATTAAGAAATGGACAATTATCGGTTATTTTTCCTTTGCTTAAATATTCTTTAAAGTGTTTAATAAAAAATGGTTTTTCTTGTGGACATTCATTCATAAATTTTGCAAATAGTAAAAATTTTGAAGCAGCTTCCTCATCCATATCAAAATAAATTTTTAAGCATGAATCCCATGCTTTTTCTGGGTCTATTCCTAAAATTTCAACTAAGAATTTTTGAACAGCTCTTATGTTTTTATTTTCTATAATTGCAATTTTTTTTCCTTCATCAGTTAGAGTAATAGCTCCTCTTTTCTCATAATAAATCAGTCCTTTTTCAGCTAGGGAATCTAATGCCTGTTTTGCAGATGGCATTTTTACACCAGCATAGTCAGCAATTTTTTTTAATCTAGTCCATCCCATTGAATTAAGAGTTAAAAAAACCATAAGAAGATATTTTCTTTCTGCTTTTGTTAAATTATATTCTACTGACAAATTATCTACCTCCATAAGTTAACTTTCTACTATTCAATTATACCATATACTAAATTAGTCAATTTCAAGATACTTTTGTAAAAGCTTTAGTGTAGCTTCAATAGCTTCAATATGAGTTCTTTCATATCCATGTGAAGCATAAATCCCAGGTCCAACAAGTCCATGCTTTATATCGTGTCCAGCCCTTAAAGCAGCACTAACATCAGAACTATAATAAGGATAAATATCAACTGTATAATTTACTTCAGCAAACTTTGCAGCTTTTATTAATTTTCCAACAATTTCATAATCATATGGGCCACTGGAATCTTTAGCACAAATTGATGCAGAGTAAACATTTGATTCGAGATCGCTGCCAACTGCTCCCATGTCTACAGCTATAACCTCAGTAACATCTTCAGGAATATTTGCTGCTCCACCATGGCCAACTTCTTCATAACTTGTGAAAAGCATGTAAACTCTTCTCTTTGGTTCAATTGCAAAATCGCGTATTGACTTTGCAAGTGCTATTAATATACCTGCACTTGCTTTATCATCAAGATGTCTACTCTTAATAAATCCTGTTTTTGTTACAACAGTTCTGGGATCAAAGGATACAAAGTCTCCTGGCATAATTCCAAGTTCAATAACGTCTTCCTTTGAGTGAACTTTCTGATCTAAAACGATTTCCATATTTTCTTCACTTCTTTTTATTGTTCCACTATCCTCATATACGTGAACTGATGGATGAATATTATAAATTGTGCCAGTAAATTCTTTACCATCTCTTGTGAAAATAGTACAATTTTCATTTTCAATGTGACTGAAAGGATAGCCACCTATTCTTGTAATTTTAAGCGTCCCTTTATTTGTTATAGATCTTACCATTGCACCTAAAGTATCTACATGAGCAGTAAACATGATTGCATTACTATCACCATGTCCAAGGTCAACTAATAAGTTGTTTTTGTTAGTTAGGTAGTATTTAAAACCAAGGTTTTTAAATTCATCAATTAAGTATTTTATAGCTTTATAGGTGTAACCAGTAGGGCTTGGTATATTGCAAAGTTCTACAATCTTATTAACAGCTTCTTGAACGTATGTCATTCAAATCCCTCCTAATTTGTATTTTTTTAGTTTTTCATTTATGTATTGGGAATTATAAAATGAAGAAAATTCTTCAAAAAGTGTTGTATCTTTATCAGAGAATTTAAAATATAAAGAAGCATTTTTTATTTTTTTTACTTTTGAGTAATCTATGTCTGAAGATTTTGTTATTTCAAAGTATGTAAGTTCTCTATCTTTGTGTTTGTAAATAGGTATTTCTAGAATTTTAAAATCACCATCATAGGAAATTGCAATGTCAACTTCTCCAGAAAGGAGTAATTTGTCAACTTTAGAAATAGATTCTTCATAAATGAACTCAATTTTATGATTGTATTTTTTTGCAAAGTCATTAAGTATTTCTGGGATCAAACCAACAGATATATTTTGGTGATTTTCACAGAGTATTGGTATTTCGACGATCACAACTTTTATTTTCGAATGGATTTTAAATGTTAAAAGATATACAAACGTTGATAAAAGAGCACCTAACATTGCTTCGGCTAGTGCTACATCTGGTGCAAGATATAATGTATAAATTGCAACCATTAAAACACTAAGAATTGTTCTATATAAAAAAGAGTTAAAAGTTTTATTTGAGAAAAATATAAAGATTGTTACAAAGATTGCAGTCATTCCAAAAATATACCTTATCATAACTTTTTTTCCTTTCTTATAATGGAAATGGAAATAAAATAACTTGAAGCAGGGAGACCTACTATTAAAATTAAAATTGTAGATATTATTTTTGATATTTCGTAATTTTTTGTTAGTAATCCAATCATTATTAAAATAGCTCCAGAAGTATCGCCGGCACCAATATAGTGGATTTTTTTAAGAATGTTTTTTTGAAAAAAAGCCAAAAAATTCCCAATAAGCATTATTAAAGTACCAAGGTATATTATTATCATAAATCACTCCTGGAAATGAAAGATGATATAACAAAGGTTCCACCAATTGAAAGCAAAAGATAAAAAATACCAATATCTATTAACATTGGCTGTTCTTTAATGTAAGAGTATAATATAATAAGAATTGAAATTTTTGTTTGTATTGTAAGTAAAGGTACTAATTTATAATAAATATCTTTTTCTTTTAAAACAGAAATAATTGAAAAAATAATAGAAGCAAGTATTATATAAATCACATTCTCACCTATCAAGTTTATGAATATATAAGAAGTTGTTATCATGATCAAAAACAATTGTTTTAGGAGTAAGGGTAATTGTTAAAATTTTAATTAACATTTGAAAGTCATCAGTGTACTTTTCTGACTCAATTACTTCCTTTTTTAAGATAGGAAGTATTAATGTTTCATATATAGATTTTGGAATATTAATGACAAGTTTATAAAAAACTTTTAGAAAATTAAATTTTCCTGGGTTAATAATTATATAAATAAAGATGGATATAATAATTGAAATATGATAGTTTTCTAGACCAAAGAAAGTTGATAAAAATAAAAAACCAATCATTATATTAATTATATGAGCCATTCTTTTTTTAAAGGCCTCCTCATAAGTTCAACCATAGAAGATTTAGGATTTTTGTTATTATATAATATTTCGTAAACTTCGTTTGCAATTGGCATCTCAATGTTTTTTTTCTTTGCAATTTCAACAACAGCTTTTACTGTGTAAATTCCTTCTGCAATCATTTTGTTATTTTTTATTAGTTCGTTTAAAGTAGTCCCTTTTGCTATTAATTCTCCAAACATTCTATTTCTACTGTGTCTACTATTACATGTTACCATTAAGTCACCAACACCTGGGAGTCCAAAAAACGTTTTTTCATCTGCTCCAAATATTTTTCCAAATTTAATCATTTCATGAAGTGCTCTTGTCATTAAAGCAGCTTTGGAATTATCCCATCCACCTAGACCGTCTAATATTCCAGCAGCAATAGCCATTACATTTTTAAGTGCGCCTGCTATTTCAACTCCAACTATATCTTCTGAGGTATAAACTCTAAAATAATCATTACTAATTAAAGACTGAAAAAGTTTTGCATTACTTCCTGAAACCGTAACTGCCGTTGGTATTTTATTTGCTACTTCTTCAGCGTGAGATGGACCCGAAAGTATTGAATATGGAGTATTCGTGAACTCTTCAATAATTTCTGAAACCCTTTTCAAAGTTTTTATTTCAATCCCTTTTGAAAGATTTAAAATACCTTTAATATTCCATACTTTAATGTTTTTAATCACGTCTCTAATAAATTGTACTGGAATAGCTATAACTAGAAACTCTGAAAACTCGATGATTTCATTTAAATCATTTGTTGCTTTAAAATTTAGTTTCACATTGGGTAAATAAGAATTCTTAGAATAATTATTTATTTCATCTACAACTTCTTTTCTTCTAGCCCAAACAAGCACATCATGACCACTTTCAACTAATAAATTTGCAAATGCACAGCCCCAGCTTCCTGCACCAAGTATTCCGAATTTCACTGAAGCACCTCCATAATTTTTTTTACAGACCATTTAACAGCAGGAGTTCTATATGGATTTGATTCACTATCTAGTTTTATTACCCAATTTTCATTGTCTTTTTGATAGAGCACTAAGAAATAATGTTGCGAAAAATCACCGTCAGAAGAAATAACTTTAAATATATGAGAATTAGAATCTAGTTCTTTATATACATTTTTTATCACAAAAACTTTATTATTTTCTTTAAATACTTTACCTTTAAGTAGTTTTATTTTTTCTTCACTTATCTTTCCAGATGCATGTGGCATTTTGTTAACACCTCCGATTAATCTACTAACCTTTATGCCTTTTATTTTTTTAACTACGAGTTTGAATATATCTCTATTGGATTTTATCCATTTTTTTTCATAACGAGTTAAAAATTCACGTCTAGGATTTTTTTCAATGTCAAACACTTCAAAATATCCTGAATTTTTAGCATTTTCAAAAGCCTCTATTGCATACCATTCCTGATCAGTTAGAAGTTCAAATTCTCCATTTTCAATAAGAACATCTGCTAAAGTTTCAAAAAAATCTTGAATTATAATTCGTCTGTGGGCCTGTGAGTTTTTATACCAAGGAACTGGAAAGTTCATAATAACTTTTTCTATTGAATTGCTATCAAAGAATTCTCTTAATCCAAATCTTGCATCACATAATATTAATTTTGCATTTGTTACATTGTTTCTTTTTAATTTTCTTTGAGCCTTTACCATTGAAGTAATTGAAAGTTCAAATCCGATATAATTTATGTTTTTATGTTTTTGAGTATAATATGCTGCAAATTCTCCATTGCCAAATCCAAGTTCAACATGAAGTGGGTTATTATTATCAAATATTTTTTTCCATTGTAATGGAAATTCTTCATGAAATTGAGGTTTTAACTCGTACTCAGGATAAATCATTTCAACCCTCCTAAGATCTTTATAAAATATTCTGCATGTTTTTTGTAAGTACTATTTGGGAATCTTTCAATAAAATCATTAAATAAAAGATAGGAATTTTCAAAATCTCCAATTTCATAGTAAATTAAAGCTCTATAGTAATAAACATCATCAATAAAATATAGATAATTAAGATTATTTGATAACGCTTTATCAATGATAGTTTCTAAGATGTTTTTAGCCATAATGTAGTTCTTTTGTTTATAGTATTGATATGCTATTAACCACATAAATCTTAAAGTTTCATTTGAATTAGGATCAAATTTTTCGAATAAGGTGTTCTGGCTATATTCATTTTTTAATGGAGAACTAGTCGATATTTTACTGGACATATAGTTTATTTGTGCTTTTAGTTTTTCAATTTCATTTTTAAGTTCTACAAAGTAATTATTAATGGTTGAACTGTTATCTTTTTCTAACATTTTTTGGCTACTTTCAACTAAAGAAGAAGTGTTCTTAAAAACTTCATTTGCTACATTATTTAGTTTTGAGAGTTCATTCTTAATATTGTAATAGTTTGATGTAATATTTGATTCTATATTATTTATTGAATTTTTGATAGAAAAAAATACAGGATTAAATAATGAAATGATTGTAAAAATTAATGTTACAACCAGAAGGCTCATAAAAATAATATTAAAATTGGAAGAATTAGATATTTCTTTTTTAAGAAAATAATTATTTTTTTCAAACTTTGAAAGCAAATCTTTTAAATATTGCTCATTTGATCTATTTTTTTCTTTTGTAGCTTTTTCAAGTTCAAAAATTATTAGCTGTGATATTTCTGGGATTTCACTTTTTATTTCATCATAGTTAATATTATCATCAATTGATGAGTAAATTTTGTTTAACAATTCTCCTAAATTTAGATTTTCAAGATTTTCAATATTATAAAGTGATTGTAAATCTGAATGAGAAAGATTTTTAAAAATTTCTAGTGCTTCCTCAAAATTTTTAATAAATAGATTGTATTCAAATTTTAAGAAAGGATATTCAGCTTCGATAATATCAATTATATTTTTAGCAAGTTCAAATTGCCTATCTTTAAGTAGTTTCCTTACAAATTTTATTAAGTTATAATTCATTCTTTCACCTCCGCTATGGCCTTTGGAATATTATTTAAAATTTCAGTTATTAGGTTGTAACCTTCGTATTCATAAAGCTCAGAAGCAATCCCAAGAATATAAACTGCTGCTAAGCTGCTTTCCAAAACATTACCGCTTTGCGCCAAAAAACCCCCAATTAGCCCACTTAGTATATCGCCACTTCCACCTTTTGAAAGTGAGGTGTTTCCCGTTACATTGAAAAATATTTTTTCTCCATCAGAAATAATGGTTGTAACATCTTTTAAAACTAGCAAAAGATTATATTTTTCAGCAGTTTCTTTGACAAGCTTATAATTGTATTTTACGGAATCTATATCAAGTCCTAAAAATTTTGATAATTCACCAGGGTGTGGAGTAATAATTATATTCTTTTTCTCAGAAAGTATATTTTTGTGGTTTCTTAATAAAGATATTGCATCTGCATCAATAACAGCAGGAGAATTTATATTTTTTAATAATTCTACAGTAAATTCCTCCGTTAAAGGATTTCTACCTATACCAGGACCTATTACAACCGAAGTTTTTTCATCAATATATGGAAGAATTAAGTTAATATGAGATTTGTCAAAATAATCTTTACTAATTGTTATCGGTATTATTCCAAGTTCGTGATTTAAAGCAACAGTAGTTGATTTTTCTGTAGAGAAAAGTATAACTTTTCCAGCGCCTGATCTAATAGCTGCTATTGAGCTAAGAACAGGTGCGCCAATATAATCTTTTGAACCACCAATAATAACAACTTTTCCATATGTTCCTTTATTACTTTCTTTAAATCTTTTTGGTATATTAAAATAATCTTTAGTAAGTAAGATTTTGTCACATGGGTTCAAATCTTGAAGTACTTTTGGAATACCTATTTTGACAACTTTAAGTTTTCCAGAAAACTCCCTTCCTGGAAATAAAATATGGCCAATTTTTGGGAATTCAAAAGTTACTGTTAGATCACTTCTAATTGCAGTGCCTAAGATTTTACCTGTATCAGCTGAAATACCCGAAGGAATGTCGACAGAGACGGTATAGTTTGAGTATAGGTTTATAAAATTAATAATTTCCGCATATATTCCTTTCACATCTTTCGAAAGTCCTACACCAAAAATGGCGTCTATAATAATGTCAGAATTTTTTATTATGTCAACAACTTCTAGTATATTATCATCCCTTAATTTAATTACTTCTCCCCCAAGGCTTTTAAATATATTTAAATTTGTTGTAGCCTCTGAAGTAATTTTTTCAGAAATTAATATTACTTTAACTGCTTCTGTATAGTTTAATAATTCTCTTGCTATAACAAGACCATCTCCGCCATTATTTCCAGGACCACAAAATACAGCATAACTATATTTTTCAAGGTTTTTAAATTCATTCCACATTACTTCAATTGTTGAAATGCCTGCTCGTTCCATTAAAATTAAACTATTTATTCCGAAATCTTTTATTGCTCTTTGGTCTAACATTTTAATTTCATTACTTGTTACTAATCTCATAGTTATCACTCCTATATAGGAATTTATATAAAGAATAAGCTTTCATTACTTTGTTGTAATAATTTGAACCAGCTGTTTTTACAATTTCATTTGAAGCATTAGGCCCAGTATTGTAATAACTAATTGTTTTTTTTAAATCTTTCGTAATATTGTAGAGATATTCCAAATATGTTATTCCTAATAAGATATTATCTTTTGGGACTTTTAAATTGTAATTTGTATTAAATTTATTGTTGATCCATTCGGCAGTTGAAGGTAGTACTTGCATTAATCCGTAGGCACCAACATTTGAAATAGCATTAGTTTTAAAACTACTTTCTACTTTAATAATACTCAAAATTAATAATTTATCGAAACTACTATTTGGTATAAGATCAATATACTTTATAGGGTGTAACTCGTATAAATAGAATATACAAGTTATTATAAGAAGAGAAATTAATAAGATGAAAAATCTCAAATTATTCACCTCAGTAATATTTTAACATAAAAAAATATAGAAAATATCCTGAAATTGAAATAAAAGGACCGAATGGAATAATTTTATTCTTCTTAATAAGTGCATAAATTAAAGCTGAAATTGATGAAAATAGCAATAAATAAATGCTTAAAGGAGGGATTAAAAGAAATGAAAATGGTGCAATCAAATAAATATCTCCTTCCCCAAGGCCTTCTTTATATATTTTTTTTATTACTAAAAAAACAATCATTATTGTAATAAATGAAAAAGTTTTAAGGAACCATAATTCGTGTCTTAATAATAAGTCTATAACACTTACTACCCATATTAAAATCCATGAAAAATCAGGTATCATCATTATTGAAAAATCAATGAATATAGCTGGAATTATAGCAAATACAATAATATTTAGCAATATTGCTTCTGTATAATTAAAAAGAATACTATGAATTAGGAAAAGAATTCCAACAATACATTCAACAAAAAAATATCTAAAAGGAATTTTTGAACCACAATATCTGCATTTACCTCTAAGTAAAAGATAACTTAACAATGGAATATTATCATACCACTTTAATTGATGATTACACATAGGGCAAAAAGAGCGTGGAGGATCATAAATTTTAATACCCTCCACGCTTCTATAAATAATTACATTTAAAAAACTACCTAATATTATACCTAAAAGAAAATTTAAAAAATACCACAAAGTTCTTTCTCCTTTTTTGTTAGATATTTATCAAAAATTTCCTTTTTACCAAACAAATACCAAAAATCATTTTGTTTGAGTTCTTCATAATATTTTCTTGCCTCTTCTATTTTTCCCAATTTTATGTAAGGAACAACTAATAATGCTTTTAGATGAAGTGAATCAATTGTATTATCAATCATTGGTTCAATTACTTCAACAATTTCATCATAGTTATTATATTTCATCTTTATTTTAGCCCATATTTCAATTCCATTTGGATCAATTGGTTTTGCATTAAGTATTTCTTTTTCAACCATATCAGCCTCTTTAGTTTTGCCCATTTCTCTGTAAATTTGAGATAATTCATACATCGCAATAATGTTATTATTGTCAATTTCTAAAAGTTTATTTAGAATATTTGCAGCTTTTTCATAATTTTTCATTCTTGTATATGCATCTGCAATCATGAAATAAGTGAATATGTCATTTGGAGAATATTCAATTTCTTTAAGCCAATAGCTTATAGCTTTTTCATAATCTCCTTGGTTATAGTAAACTTCACCTAATGTTGAATATGATTGCACGAGCCAAGGATCTATTTCAACAGCCCTGTTAAGAAATTTTATTCCTTCTTCAATATTTCCTAATTCAATATGTATGCTTCCTAGAAAATCATAAGCCGGGGCAAAATTTTTGTCAACCTTAATAGCAAATTCTAAGATATTTTTAGCATCACCTAGTAGATCTTTATCAGCATATTCTATAGATAATTCATAAAGTCCATCAACAGTCGCATGTTGGAAAAGTTCAGGTGTTATGTTTTTTTCATTGAAGAAAGAAACAAGCTCAGACCAAATTATTGGCGAATAAAATGAGTCATTCAAAATGGTTATGTTTTTCTCTATAAATTCTAGATTTTCGATCTCGTTTAAAAATGCTTTGTCATTAAAATCTTTTTTCATATTATACCAATCTCCACCATAAAACAAATCTCTCAACATAATATACAATGGCGATTCATCAGTTATTGTAATAATTTTATCTTTTACCATCATTTCAACCTTCATAATTATCACCTCCAAATAATTGTTACCTTACATTTACATTATAACATAATATGTAAAAATTGAAAACAATATTTTAGAACTTAATAGTGATATTTAAAGTCAAATACTTCAGAAAATGCCAGAAAATGTAAATAATCATTGAAAAATCAATTTTACAGAAACTGGAGGTGATTTTTGTGAAGAAATTTTCTACTATACTGATTTTAGGATTTGTTTCATTATTAATTTTTTCATACGTAAATCCTGATTATGTTAGTCCAGTTACAAAGGTAGTTGAAGAAGCTGCACCGGCAGTTGTAAAAGTTGAGGCAACAGTTTATTCAACCTCATATATTGATCCATTTATTGAAGATTTCTTTAAAAGGTGGTTTGGCGATATTCCAAAACAATATCAACAAAAAGGAACAAGTCTAGGTTCGGGTTTTATATTTGATAAAGAAGGTTACATTTTGACAAATTTCCATGTTGTGGATGGTGCTGAGGAAATTAAAGTGAGTTTATTGGATGGAACAGAATATAAAGCCGAATATATTGGTGGAGATAAAGAACTAGATATAGCAGTTTTAAAAATTAATCCCAAAGGTAGTGATTTACCTGTTCTAGAATTTGGTGACTCAGATAAAATAAAAATTGGTGAATGGGCAATTGCTATAGGTAATCCATTGGGGTTTCAACATACAGTAACTTTAGGAGTAGTTTCAGCTGTTGGTAGAAAAATACCAAAACCGGATAATTCTGGTTATTATACAAACTTAATTCAGACTGATGCTGCAATTAATCCTGGTAATAGTGGAGGGCCATTGTTAGATATTCATGGTCAAGTAATAGGTATAAATACTGCAATTATAGCACCTTCTGAAGCAATGAATATAGGTTTTGCAATTCCAATCAATACTGCAAAAAGATTTATTGATAGCATTATAAAAACAGGTAAAGTTGAAAAAGCTTATCTTGGAGTATACATGCAAACAGTGACGGATGATTTAAAGAAAGCTTTAGGATTAAAAGTTAGTAAAGGAGTTTACATAGCACAAGTCGTTAAGAATTCTCCGGCAGAAAAAGCAGGTTTGAAAGAGGGAGACGTTATACTAGAAGTTGAGAATATGTCAGTGTCTTCTGCAGGTGAACTTGCATCTATTATTCACAATTATACTCCAGGTTCAAAAATAAAAATAAAAATAGATAGAAAAGGTAAAGAAATAGAGATTGAAGTTATTTTAGGTAGAGCTGAGGAAAGCTTTGAAGAAGAGGTAGAAGCTCAGGAATTTGCAGGAATTATTGTAAAAGATATTGACAATGCAGATAGAGAAAAGTATCAGATACCTGAGGAAGTAAATGGTGTAATTGTAGTGAAAAGTAAAAATGGTTTTATAAAAGAAGGATATGTGATTTACAAAATGGCTATAAGTGGTAAAACATACAAGATTGAAAATATAAATGACTGGAATAATACAATAAAAAATGTTAAAAAAGGAGATTATGTTGCTTTCTTCTATTATTATAAAGGAGCTACAGGGATCTTTTCATTCGGATACTAATTTTTTTAATAAACCGGCTTTTTAGCCGGTTTTTTTGTTTTATTTGAAAATTATAATTAGAATCTTCTTTTTTCTTGACATTTTGTGATAATAATTATAAAATTGTATTGGTTTTTAGTAAAAATATATTGGAAACGATTCCGAATGGAGGTATATATGATGGACGTTTCAAAAAAATTAAAAGATGAGAAATATAGGACTTCAAAAAAGGTAAAGGATTTAAAAGAAAATTTTATTGATCATCTTAATTTAACTCTAGGGAAAGATTTTAAAAATGCAACGATGTGGGATAAGTTTTATGCATTATCTTTGGTAGTCAAAGATAGGGTTTTGGAAAGGTGGTTAAAAACTCAGAAAAAATACTATGAATCGAATGATGTTAAAAGGGTATATTATTTATCTATTGAATTTCTTATGGGCCGTCTTTTATACAATAATATATTAAATTTGAAAATTGATAAAGAAATAAAAAAAGCAATGGATGAAATTGGACTTAGCTTAGATGAGCTTTCTGAGATTGAGCCAGATGCAGGTCTTGGAAATGGTGGGCTTGGAAGATTAGCTGCTTGCTTTTTAGATTCAATTGCTACTTTATCATATCCGGGATACGGATATGGTATTAGATATGAATATGGTATATTTAAGCAACTAATAAAGGATGGATTTCAAGTCGAGGTTCCTGATGACTGGCTAAAAAACGGAAATCCATGGGAGATAGAGAGAAAAGATAGAGCAGTTAAAGTAAAATTTTTTGGTAGGACTGAAAGTTATAATGATAAAGAAGGAAATACTCGATTTAGATGGGTAGATACATATGATGTAATAGCTCTTCCGTATGATACTCCTGTTGTTGGATATGGTAATGACGTTGCAAATACATTAAGATTATGGTCTGCTAAGCCAATTACTGAGTTTGATTTTGATAATTTCCAAAAAGGAAATTACGTAAAAGCTGTTGAGTCTCAAGCAATAGCTGGTGCAATTTCAAAAGTGTTGTATCCTAATGATGCATTTTATGCAGGAAGAGAGTTAAGGTTAAAACAAGAATATTTCTTTGTTTCAGCTTCAATCCAAGATATCATTAGAAGATTTAAAGCTCAGTTTGGTAATAATTTTGACATTTTCCCTGAAAAGAATGTAATCCAGCTTAATGATACCCACCCAGCATTGGCAATTCCAGAGTTGATGAGAATACTTGTAGATGAAGAATTCTTACCCTGGGAGAAAGCTTGGGAAATAACAACAAAAACTTTTGCATATACCAATCATACTGTTATGCCTGAAGCATTGGAAAAATGGGAAGTTCATCTTTTAGAAAGATTGCTACCAAGACATTTAGAAATTATGTATGAAATTAATGCAAGGTTTTTAGATAATGTTTCAAAGTATTATCCTGGAAATGTTGAGAAGATTAGAAATGTTTCAATTTTTGAAGAAGGTCATGTTAAACAAGCGAGAATGGCTAATTTGTCTGTAGTTGGATCATTTTCAGTAAATGGTGTTTCAAAACTTCATACTGAAATATTAAAAGAACGTGTATTTAAAGATTTTTATGATATATGGCCAGAAAAGTTTAATAATAAGACAAATGGTATTACTCAAAGGCGATGGTTATTACAAAGCAATCCTGAACTTTCGAAGTTGATTACTGATACGATTGGTGATGAATGGATTGTTAATTTAGATCATCTTAAAAATTTGGAGAAATATGCAGACGATAAAGTTTTTTTAAATGAATTTTATAAAGTAAAACAAAATAATAAAATTAGATTATCAAATTATATTAAGAAAGAATTGAATATCGATGTGAATCCTGATTCTATTTTTGATGTTCAAGTTAAAAGACTTCATGAATACAAAAGACAATTGTTGAATGTAATGCACATAATTTATTTATATCAAACATTAAAAGAAAATCCTGGGCAAGATATATACCCACGCACATTTATTTTTGGTGCAAAAGCAGCTCCAGGATATAGAATGGCAAAATTAATTATAAAATTAATTAATAGTGTAGCAGATGTAATAAATAATGATAAAGAAATTGCAGGTAAGATAAAGGTAATCTTTGTACCAAATTATAATGTCTCTCTTGCTGAAATAATAATTCCAGCCGCAAATGTTAGTGAACAAATTTCGACTGCTGGTAAAGAAGCTTCTGGAACAGGAAATATGAAGTTTGCATTGAATGGAGCACTAACAATTGGAACTCTTGATGGTGCAAATATAGAAATAAAAGAGTGTGTTGGTGATGAAAATATATTCATTTTTGGATTGACTGCAGAACAAGTAGCTAAACTCAAGGAAAGCAGATTATATAATCCATATGAAATATATTTAAGAAATGAAAATATTAGAAAGATTTTAGATGCTATTAATAACGGTTATTTTAATAAAAAAGATCCGGATCTCTTTAAAGATATTTTCCAATCACTTTTATTCGGTTTAAATGGAGCACAAGCAGATGAATATATGCTACTTGCTGATTTTGATAGTTATAAAACAAGACATAAAGAGATAGATTTTATATACAGAGATAAGTATAGATGGAATAAAAAAGCGCTTTTGAATGTTGCACGGGTAGGTATGTTTTCTAGTGATAGAACTATAAGAGAGTATGCTAGAGATATTTGGAAAGTTAAAAGTATATAAATTATATAAAATAATATTGTTGCCGAGCTATTTAGCTCGGCATTTTTATGCTAAAATAAATATTAGGAGGTGTTTAAATGTATAAAGAAAAGTACTTAATTCAGTTTCAGAAAAATGAGATTACTGAATATTATGTTTATAAAAAACTTGCAAGTTTTTCTAAAAATAAGAGAAATAAAAACATTTTAATAAAAATATCAGATGATGAATTAAAGCATTATTATTATTTTAAAAAATACACAAATAAAGAATTAAGACCAAATATTTTTAAAGTATGGTGGTATACATTTTTGTCATTTTTATTTGGCTTAACTTTTGCATTAAATGCAATGGAAAAAGGTGAAGAATCAGCACAAAAAAAGTATAAAGAGTTTGTTGGAAAAGTACCAGAAATAAATAAAATAATTAACGATGAGAATGTTCATGAAAAAGAGCTTTTATCACTAATTGATGAAGAAAAGATAAATTATATAAGCTCAATGGTATTGGGATTGAATGATGCACTTGTTGAACTTACGGGAACGCTTGCTGGATTGACTTTTGCTTTTCAAAATTCAAGAATGGTGGCATTATCTGGAATAATTACAGGAATTGCAGCATCACTTTCAATGTCTGCTTCTGAATATTTATCTCAAAAAGCAGATAAGAATTCTCAAAATCCATTAAAAGCAGCTATATATACTGGAATTGCTTATATTTTAACGGTTATATTTCTTGTAATACCTTATCTTGTTTTTTCCAAACCAATGATTTCTTTATCTTTTTTAATTATAAATGCAATAGTTGTTATATTATTGTTTTCATATTTTGTTTCTGTTGTTCAAGAAAAAACATTTAAACAATATTTTTTAGAAATGTTTTTAATTAGTTTTGGTGTAATGATTGTATCATTTATTATAGGGATTATAGCAAAGAGATTATTCAATATTGAAATTTAGTCATTTTTGTTTTTGTTTCTCAAAATTTCAATAATTAAAAACAAAATTAACACTATTATAGAATAAATAGAGTTAAGTGCTCTTGCTTGAGGGATTTTCCTTGAACTAAGAAGTCTATATATTGAAATGGAGAAGGTAGAAACCGGAGGGGTAGATAAGGTAATGGTTGCAGACATTTCTCCTAAAGAGAGAGTAAATGCATAAACAAAAGCGGTAAGTATATGATATTTCATTTGAGGAATTCTAATTTTGAAATTTAAAACAAATGAATTAGCTCCATCAATTAACGCTGCTTCTTCTGAAAACTCATCTAATGTTTTCCAACCACTGGAAATAATTCCGAAGACAATAGGAAGACTTATGAGTGTGTAAATTATTGGTATGGCAACAAATTGACTTATTCCTATGGCAATATATGAAAAAGCAAGTGTTACAGGTGAAATTGCTGCAGGTATTAACATTATGTATTCAAGCTTAAATTTTTTTCTTATGTTATAAAAAGAAGCTATCATTGATATTAAAATTGTAAGTAGAGATGCAGATATTGAAAACATTAGAGTAAAAATAATCATCGATTGAAAACTAGTTCCAATATAGCGTTTAAGATCTATTGAAAATAATAACTTAAAATTTTCAATCCCAAATCCCCCACCATATTTAATAAAACCAGAAAGGAGTGAGTAAATAAGAGGAATAAATATAAATATAGTTGTTATTAATAGATAAAGATAACCCCAAATTGGGAATTTTTCTTTCAGAGCTTTTCCTGATAAGAATGTATGTCTTTCAAATGATAAAATATATGAAATGAGCGATATTAATATTATTTGCACAATTGATAAAGTTAGCGCACTTTTAAAATCAAACAAGATTTTTGTATACATATAAATAGCAACTTCAATAGTGGAATATTTTATACCACCTAATATTAGTACAACTGAAAAGCTCGTAAATGTATATACATATGTCAAGAGAAATGCCTTTAAAATAGATGAAAGAATTAATGGAATTTCAATTTTAAAAAAGATTAATAAATTATTTGCACCATCTAGTTTCGCAGATTCTATAATACTGGAATCTATTTTTTCCCAAGTTTCGCCAACTATACGGATAAAAAGCGGAAAATTGTAAAAAACATGACCTATTATTATAGCAGAAAAAGTATAAAGTAATCGTTGGTTAAACCCAAAGAGCTTAAGAAAATTTGTTATTATTCCATTATTTCCAAATGTCATTAAAAAACCTATGCTCATTGTTACTCCCGGTAAAATAAAAGGAATGGCTGACAGTATTCTAAAAGTGGATTTTAAATACTTATTCATTTTTGTTCTAGCGACGATATATGCTCCAGGAAGGCCTATAACGGTTGCTAATATAGATGAGATAAAAGCTTGGTAAATAGTGAATTTGATAATATTAAAATTATCCGAAATTGAGTCTATATTTATACCACCTATCTTTATAAATAAAAAAGTAAATGGGAGGATAACTCCTCCCATTATAAACGTAATTGGAATTAACCACCAATTACTTCTTTTGTCCATTCTTTTAAAATCCTTTCTTGATTCATATAAATATCTTCTTTTATTTCAAGAACTTTTTTTATTTCAGGAACATATTTAAAAGCTTCAGGTAACTTTACATTTGTAACAGGAAGCATCCATTGATTTAAAGGGACTTTTTCTTGAAAATCATCTGAAAGTAGAAATTCTATGAATTTTTTTGCAAGTTCTTCATTTTTGGCATTTTTTACGAGTGACGCATATTCTACTTGAACAAATGCTCCTTCATCTAAAATTACTGGAACGTATTTAACGTTACCATAGTAATAATAACTGTATGCACCATCGGTTGCATAGCTAACCATAATATCAGCTTCACCTGATTCTAACATTTCAAATGCTTCGTCCCATCCGGGGGTTATTGTCAATAAATTGTCTTTAAATTTTGACCAAAAATCTAGATATTTTTCATTAAATGCAGCAATAGTCCATAGAAGAAAACTAAGACCAGTGCTTGAAGTCCTAGGATCTTCAACAACGATTTTTCCTCTAAATTCATCTTTTAAAAGATCGTTAAAGCTTTTTGGTGGATTTTTAATTTTTTCTTTGTTATAAACAATAGCAATTGCACCAAAATCATATGGAGTACCGTATTCATTATACAATTCTGGATATTTTAGCAAGGATAAATTTTCAGGTTTAAACTTTTGAACTAGATCATTTTCAATGGCTCTAATTAATAATGCTTGATCAAGCCCAACTATTACATCAGCTTTAGGATTGTTTTTTTCAAGCATAAGTCTTGAAAGCACAGTTCCAGCATCGCCAAAAGATAAAAGTTCTACTTTACAACCATACATTTTTTCAAATATTGGAACAATTTCTTTACCAATGCCAGATACAAAACTGTCATATGTATAAACGACAAGTTTTTCTGCTGAAAATAAAATTACTGAGATAGTTAATATTAAATAAATAAGTACTTTTTTCATATAACCCCTCCTTTTAAAAAAAAATTCCCTCCTTGATCGGAGGGATTTTGCATCCCATCCCTCCGCCGGTATTACCCGGTTCAGGTTCTAAGGGTCGAAGGTTTCCACCTTCCTCTCAGCCCCGGATTTATGGAGCTCCCCTTGGGATATTTCTATTATACTATATCTTATAAAGTACATCAATAAAATATCCTCTATAATATGTTACTATAAAGTTAACTAAAAACTATCAGTTAAGTTAAGCGACAACTTTTACTTAACATTATTGTTACGTATAATTTTGAATAATTTTTCAATCGGCTACAAAAATTTAATTGAATTAGTAAAAAAGTATTATATACTAATGAAGGTGAAGGAAGGTGATTGAAGTTGTTTGAAGGTTTGCAAGAAAAACTTTCTAAAGCTTTTAAGACGCTTTCGGGAAAAGGAAAAATCACTGAAAAAAATATAAAAGAAGCAATAAAAATGGTAAAGCTGTCATTGCTAGAAGCTGATGTAAACTACAAGGTGGTAAAGGAATTTATTGCAGAAGTAACTGAAAAAGCTACTGGTGAGGAAGTATTAAAGTCCTTAACTCCGGATCAGATGTTTATAAAAATTTTAAGAGATGAATTAATTAGAGTTATGGGGGAAAAATCTCAATTAAGTCTTGTGCATTCACCCTCTTACATTATGATGGTTGGACTTCAGGGAAGTGGTAAAACTACATCGGCAGCAAAACTTGCAAATTTGCTTAAGAAAAAAGGAAAAAAAACATTTTTGGTTGCTGCTGATACATATAGACCTGCTGCTATAGACCAATTAATAACGTTAGGTAAGAAAATTGATGTTCCAGTGTTTTATGGTGATCGAAAAGATCCAGTTAAAATAGTTCGTGAGGCTATAAAAGAAGTTAAAGACAGTGGATACAATGTTGTAATTTTTGATACTGCGGGGCGTTTGCATGTTGATGATGAAATGATGAATGAATTGGAAGAAATAAAGGACATTCTTAATCCAGATGAAATATTGATGGTTGTCGATGCCATGGCTGGGCAAGATGCTGTAAATTCGGCAAAGATTTTTAATGAGCGATTGGATGTTACAGGGTATGTAGTTACAAAGATGGATGGAGATGCAAGAGGTGGTGTAATACTTTCGATAAGGTATATTACTAATAAACCAATAAAATTTATAGGAGTTGGAGAAAAGATAGAAGACTTAGAAGAGTTTCACCCGGAAAGAATTGCTAGTAGAATTTTAGGTCTTGGAGATGTTTTAAGTTTAATTGAGAAAGCTGAGCAAGAACTTGATAAAGATAAAATGCAAAAACTAGGCAAAAAGATGCTTAATGCAGAATTTACACTTGAAGATTTTCAAGAGCAATTAAAAGAGATAAAAAAGTTAGGTTCATTATCAAAAATTGTAGAGATGTTGCCAGGTAGTCCGAAAGTGGATATAAATCAGAGTGAAAAAGAATTGAAAGTGATTGAAGCAATAATTAATTCAATGACACCTGAAGAAAGAAGAAATCCAAAAATTTTAAATGCGAGCAGAAAAAAAAGAATAGCAAAAGGTAGCGGTACAAGTGTTCAAGAGGTAAATAAACTTCTTAAAAACTATGAGGAAATGAAAAAAATGATGAAAATATTTAAAAAAGGAAAATTACCATTCAATCTAAAAGGATTTAAAATTTAAAAAATTTGATGGAGGTGTTTAGAGTGGTAAGGATAAGATTAACTCGTATGGGAAAGAAAAAGCAACCATTTTACAGAATTGTTGTTGTTGATCAAAGAAAAAGAAGAGATGGTGCATACATTGAAAGTTTAGGTTACTATGATCCAATCAAGGATCCATATATTTTGAATGTTGATGTTGATAAGGCTGTAGAATGGATTATGAAAGGTGCACAGCCAAGTGATACTGTAAGGAATTTATTGAGAAAAGCAGGAGTGTTTAAAAAGGTTGATGAGCTTAAGAGAACAAAGAAGGAGGAAAATAAATGAAAGAACTCCTTGAGTATATGCTCAAGGGGATTGTAAAAAATCCCGATGAGGTTGTCGTATTGGAGTTTGAAGAAAGTGGAAAAAAGGTGTTTGAAATATCCGTTAATCCTGAGGATGTTGGTCAGGTTATTGGAAAAGATGGAAGAACAATAAAGTCAATAAAAATTTTGTTATCCTCTATAACGGATGAAAACAACTTTATTTTGAAGGTGGTAAGATGATAAATACTCTCCGAGAGCTTTTAAGCGGAAAGGTTGCAGTTGCAATTTTAGGAAAAACACATGGGCTCAAAGGAGAGTTAAAATTGCATCCATTCACTAATTTTCCAGAAATTATTGAGTCTTTGGAAGAGATTTTTCTTTATAATGAAAAAACAAAACAATTTATGGTTGCAACTGTAGAAAATTTAAGATTGGCTGATGGTTACTACATCATTAAATTAAATGGTGTCGAAAATGTTGAAAATGCTAGAAAATTTGTAGGCTCTAAAGTATATATCAATAAAGATGAACTGCCAAATTTATCGAAAGATGAGTATTATTTCTTTGAAATAGTTGGAAGTCAAGTTATTGATGAATCGGGAAAAGTTTTAGGTGTTGTTGATGAAGTCATACAAACAGGTAGTAATGATGTAATAGTAGTAAATAAAAATAAAGAAGATGAAATTTTGATACCTGTAATTTATGATTATATTATAACTTTAGACAAAGAAAATAAAAAAATTGTTGTTAAAGTACCGGAGTGGTTGGATTGAAAATTAGTGTTTTGACAATTTTTCCAGAAATGGTTGAAGTAATAAAAAAATATGGAGTTATTTCACGAGCTGTTCAAGAGAATAAAATAGAGATTAACATTTTTAATTTGAGAGATTTTACAAGTGATAAGCACAGAACTGTGGATGATTATCCTTTTGGCGGCGGTCCAGGAATGGTTATGAAGCCAGAGCCATTCTTTAGGTTTTACGACTTTTATGTTCAAGCTTTTGGAAAGCCTCATACAATTTTAACTAGTCCACAAGGAAGGACTTTCAATAATGATCTTGTCAAAGAGTTAAGTTTGAAAGAGAATTTATTAATAATTTGTGGTAGATACGAAGGAATTGATGAAAGAGTAATGGAGTTAGTCGATGATGAAATATCAATTGGAGATTATGTTTTAACTGGTGGAGAACTTCCAGCTATGGTAATGATTGATGCAATTTCGAGGTTTGTTCCAGGGGTAATTTCTGATGAATCAGTAATAGAAGAGTCTTTTAATACTGGTTTATTAGATCATCCTCATTATACGCGTCCAAGAGAATTTAATGGCAGAAAAGTTCCAGAAGTATTATTGGAAGGCAACCATGAGAAAATTGAGCTTTGGAGAAGGAAGATGTCTTTAAAAAAGACTATGCAAAGAAGACCAGATTTATTTTTAAAGAAAGAATTTGATGAAGTTGATAAAAGGGCATTGCTTGAACTTTTTAGGGAGTTGATTAATAGTGTTAAGTAAGTTGTATATTGCTTTAATTCATTATCCTATATTAGGCAGAGATGGTAAAATTATTTCAACAGCAGTAACGAATTTAGATATACATGATATTGCACGAACAAGTAGGACATATAAAATTAAAAAGTATTATTTAGTTAATAATCTGCCTGCACAGCAAGATATTGTAAAAAAGGTTTTAGAATATTGGAGAGAAGGATTTGGAAAAGAGTATAATCCAAATCGTTCTGAAGCACTTTCATTAGTTGAATTGAAAGCTTATTTTGAAGATGTAGTAGAAGATATTGAAAGAATAGAAGGGCAAAAACCTATTATAATGTTTACTTCTGCTAAAATGCGAGAAAATACGATAAGTTTTGAAGCGGGAAGAAAAATGGTACTTGAATCAGAAAAACCTATTTTAATATTGTTTGGAACAGGTTGGGGAATGCCCAATGAGATATTGTCCAAATGCGATTATGCATTAGAACCAGTAAGAGCAAAAAGTGATTTTAACCATTTATCTGTTAGAGCAGCAGTTGCTATTATTCTTGATAGATTAATTGGAGAAAATGTATAGTATAAAGGGAGGGATTAACATGAGTATGGATAACCTTGTTAGAATTATTGAAAAAGATCAGATTAAGGATGTTCCAGAATTTAGACCTGGTGATACAGTAAAAGTTTATGTTAGATTTAAAGAAGGAAACAAAGAAAGAACACAAGCATTTGAAGGAATTGTAATTTCTATGAGAGGTTCTGGCATTAGCAAAACTTTTACAGTTAGAAGAATTGGTGCAAATGGTATTGGTGTAGAAAGAATTTTCCCATTGTATGCTCCAATAATTGAAAAGATTGAAGTTGTTAGAAGAGGGAAGGTAAGAAGAGCAAAATTGTACTATTTAAGAGAAGTACGCGGAAAGGTGAAAATTAAGGAGAGAAGGTAATTAACAATGAAAAAATCTCCTAAAGAAATTGCCAAAGAAATTGTGATTACACTTTTGTATGCAATTGTTGCGGCAACCATTATTAGATTATTTGTTTTTGAAACTATGTTGGTCCCCACAGGATCTATGATCCCAACGATTAATATTGGGGACCGCCTTTTTATTGAAAAAATTACATATCAAGCACGTGAGCCAGAAATTGGTGAAATCGTGGTATTTTGGACTCCATTTAGGGATGAAAGAGCAGAGCAAATGTTAAGAACATTTGACAAGTTTATGGATTTATTTGCTCCATCAAAATTTAAGGGGCATGTAAAATATGTAAAAAGATTAGTTGCTAAAGAAGGAGACATAATTACTTTAAAGAATGTAGATGGTAACTGGAAATTATTTGTTAACGGCAAAGTTCCAGAAAACTTAAAGAATGTTAATTATCAACCTGATGGTATTTTCAAATATCCTAATTTGTGGAAATATTTAGATCAAGCAAGTAGGTTAAGAGATAATAAAACTGAATATAGAAATTTTTTATATAATATCGCACTTAAAAATGGAGCAGAGCTTGCAAATACTATATTCAGTATAATTGGTGGGATAGATCCTGTCCCATATGGAATACCATATCATGAATATGTAGATGAATATTTAAAGCCAAAGAATATTGATTTTGATGATTATGTATGGACTGAAAATGGACAGGTTTATATTAAAATTCCAGAAGGTTTTTACTTTTTCATGGGCGACAATTCAAAAGAAAGTTTAGACAGCAGATATTTTGGTTTTGTTCCAAAAGAAGCAGTGATTGGAAGACCTATATTGAGAATTTGGCCTTTCCAAAGTTTTGGACCAGTGCAACCATTGCCAAAATTAAATAACTAATTAAAATTAATAGAAATAATCTGAATGAGTTATAGAAATTCTAAAAAAAGCCCCATCCTATTTATATTGGATGGGGTTTTGTAGTGATATTTTATGAAACAACTTTTATGAAAAACAATTATTATTGAATTAATACAACTTTTTCAACTGCTTTTTCAGCAATGATTTTTTTAGTTCCAGCTCCATGTGATATAAGTTTGAATAACTTATCTGAATTTAAAACATTAATTCCTGCAAGTAATTTAACTGGAAAAACATCGGGAACTAAAGTAGTAGAAGGCCCAACAATTGCAACCTTATCAGTTTTTACATAATTTAGTATCCAATCTATAGAGCCATTTACAATTGCAGAACCTGAGATAACAACAACTGAACATTTGGGAAGTAGATCAACTATAGCCCAATCAGGTAAAATTTCATCACTACCTTTTCTATTTCTATCGAATATTAATATATCCCAAGCTTTAGGCTTCCATAGGCTTATTAAAGGATCAATTCGACCTATAAAACCTACTGTATCATCAAGATTAACATTAATATATTGACTTAAATCACCTAGAGAATACATACTTTTAATTTCATTAGTTGAAAATACGGCATTTAATGTTGCATAAGCAACAGATCTTATTAAAGGATCAGGAGAAAATAGACCAATATTTAGAACCTCTTTTACTCTCATTCCTGGATTTATCTTGCTTACTGGATTTCCAAAATCACCAGTACATTTGAAAAACTCCTCACATTTTCCGAGAGTATCTTCACGTAATGTATAGCTTACACCGCATCTTCCATCACTTAATAAAGCTGCTGAGAGACCAAGACCTATTATGTAATCTTTAAGTGTTTCATTGTTAATATATTTAAGAGCTTCGTCGTATAATTTTTTAGAAAATGTCAGAATAATCACCCCTATTTTTCGACTTTCCCTTTAATATAATACCAAACATATAAATCAAATTTTCCAGGACATTCACCAAATTCATTTGAAATTTCATTAAAAATTTTCTCAATTTCAAGGTATCTTTTTTTACTCCATGATTTTGGAATTTCATGAATATATTTATATTTATGCAGAATTCTTAAAATATGCTTATCTAAAATAGCAACTTCACAAAAACCTATATTTCTTAAAAAGTGTGAAGCTTCTTTCCATCCAATACCTTTTATATTTTTTACAAGATATTCCCTTATGGTATATACATCATAGCTCTTAATAAGATCGATTAACTTTCCTACAATCCACCTATTTTCATATATATATTTTGCGCGAGCTTTAGGAAAACGATGCCCGACTTTTTTTAAGGCTTTTTCAAGATCAGAGAGTGAAAGGGTATAGAATCCATCTCCAATTTCTTTTTGGGCTTTAATACCACCGGAAGCAGACCAGTTTGCAGTCAAAACGCAAAAGGATAACTCAGAAAATAATAAGAGCTCATCATTACTGTTTTTTAATTTTAAAAATTCATTCCAACGATTTTCAACAAGTTCTTTTGCATCAAAATAAATTTTTTTAATTTCTTCAACCATAGAATCACCGCTTTATTCAAATATGTATAGCCCACTTACCTTCAAAAGCACCAAGAAGTGTTTCAGTCAGTGTTGGATGTGGATGT